>JAFTPW010000184.1:0-6593 GCA_017463075.1 Clostridia bacterium | reverse complement strand
GGCAATCCTCTGCCTTGCGGAAGACATCGCTGACCTCAAGAGACGCCTCGGCGATATTCTCATCGCATACACCCGCACCGGCAAGCCCGTTTACGCACGCGACGTAAAGGCTGACGGTTCCATGGCAGTTCTCCTCAAGGACGCAATCAAGCCCAACCTTGTTCAGACTCTCGAACATACTCCCGCAATCATCCACGGCGGTCCCTTCGCGAACATTGCACACGGCTGCAACTCCGTCCGTGCGACCAAGCTGTCCCTCAAGCTCGCGGACTACACCATTACTGAAGCCGGATTCGGCGCGGACCTCGGTGCGGAAAAGTTCCTTGACATCAAGTGCCGTTTCGCAGGTCTGAAGCCCTCCGCGATCGTTCTTGTTGCAACCGTTCGTGCGCTCAAGTACAACGGCGGCGTTGCCAAGACCGAGCTGAAGGCGGAAAACGTTGACGCTCTCGTGAAGGGCAGCGTGAACCTCGAAAAGCACATCGAAAACCTCCACAAGTACGGCGTTCCGGTCGTTGTTGCGATCAACCGCTTCGACACAGACACCGACGCGGAACTCGAAGCACTGCGCGCAATCTGCGAAAAGAACGGCGCGGACTTCTCCCTGTCCGAAGTATTCGCAAAGGGCGGAGAAGGCGGTATCGAGCTGGCGGAAAAGGTGGTTGCGGCATGCGAAAAGCCCTCTGAATTCAAGGTTCTCTATCCGGACGAAATGCCCGTGAAGGAAAAGATCGAAACCGTTGCACGCGAAATCTACGGCGCTGACGGCGTGAACTTCGAACCTTCCGCGCTCAAGGCTCTTGCGGAAATCGAATCCCTCGACGAAAAGTACAAGAAGTATCCCGTCTGCATGGCGAAGACTCAGTATTCCTTCTCCGATGACCAGACCAAGCTCGGACGTCCCACCGGATTCCGGATCACGGTACGCGAAATCAAGCTCTCCGCAGGTGCGGGCTTCATCGTTGTCCTCACCGGCGCGATCATGACCATGCCCGGTCTGCCCAAGGTTCCCGCAGCAAACGTCATCGACATCGACGCGGACGGCAGAATCACCGGCTTGTTCTAATATCTTAAAATACACAATCACTGCATAACAGGTTTAACTTATGAAGAGAATCACTCACGGCACAGCGGAAACGGAAGCACTCGGTGTCCGGCTGGCGCAGATTATTGAATCGCGGGAGGATCCCGTCTTTGTTGCCATGTACGGCGATCTCGGCGCGGGCAAAACCGTATTCGTGCGCGGGCTGGCGTCGGTGCTCTCTCCCGGAAGCCGCGTCAAAAGCCCGACTTACACCATCGTCAACGAATACCGCAAGGGAAAGCGCCCTCTGTTCCATTTTGATCTGTACCGGATCGGGGACACCTCGGAGCTGGACGGCTTCGGATTTGAGGAATACGTCGCGAACGGTGACTGCATCGCGGAATGGAGCGAGCACATCGGGGACTATCTGCCGGACGACGCCGTGTGTGTGACGATCGAAAAGCTGGGAGAAGACGAGCGATGCATCACGGTGACGAACTGCCCGGAAATGGAGGAAGACGCATGAAAATTCTCGCACTGGACACCACGGCGAAGACTGCATCGGTGGCACTCGTCGAGGTGAAGAAGAACGGGCCCGAGCTGACTGCGGAATACTCCATGAAAACCTCCGGTCACAGCACGACGCTCCTGCCGATGATCGAATCCATCCTGAAAAACACCGGAAACACCGCGGCGGACGTGGATCTGTTTGCGGTTTCCACCGGTCCCGGCTCGTTCACGGGCATCCGGATCGGCGTTGCTGCCGTGAAGGGACTGGCGTTTGTGAACGATACTCCGTGCGTGGGCGTGTCCTCTCTTGACGCACTGGCGATGGGCTTCGGTGAGATCCCCGGCATCATCGTACCCGCAGTCGACGCACGCCGGAATACAGCCTACGCGGCAATCTACACTTCGGACGGACAGGGAAATGTGACCCGTCTGACCGATGACGCGCAGTGGGAGATGGCGGAACTCTGCGAGACCGTGCAGAAATACGCGCAGGAGCTCGGGACGGACGCTGTTTATATGCCCGGCGACGTGGTGTGCGAACTCTCCAAACCCGTTCCCGCACAGCTGAAATATCCGACGGGATTCGGCACCGCACTGGCGGCATATAATAAATGGAAGGAAACGGACGACAAATCCGCATTCACCGAAGCCGCTCTGGCACCGGTTTACCTCAAAAAATCACAGGCGGAACGGGAGCGCGAAGAAGCCCTCGCCGCGAAAGAATAACTGACTACGGAGATATCAAAATGGAAAAAAGAAGAATTGTAATCGCCTCCGACCATGCGGGCTATCCGCTCAAGCAGGCACTCATCGCACTTCTCGAAGCGGAAGGTTACCCGGTCGCTGATATGGGCACCAACTCCACCGACAGCTGCGACTATCCCGTTTACGCGGAAAAGGCATGCACCTACCTGACCGCCGGCAATGCGGATCTCTGCATCCTCTGCTGCGGCACCGGCATCGGCATGAGCATGGCGGCAAACAAGGTCAGGGGAATCCGTGCGGCATGCTGCTCCGACATTTTCTCCACCAAGTTCACCCGACTCCACAACGACTCGAACGTCCTCTGCCTCGGCGCACGTGTTCTTGGCGAAGGTCTGGCATGGGAACTGGTTCAGGCATTTGTCACCACCGAATTTGAAGGCGGCAAGCACGAACGCCGTGTGAACATGATCCACGACATCGAAGCGCGGAACTGAATAATATTCAAAACAACAGCGGAATTTACGATTATATACTGAGTTATATTAATATTTATACAGGAGGATATTGTATGAGTAATTTTGTTGTAACCATCGCAAGACAGTACGGCAGCGGCGGCCGTGAAGTGGGACAGAAGCTTTCCGAACTGACCGGCTACAAGTTCTACGACAAGGATCTGATCACCCTCGCGGCACAGAAGTCCGGTCTTTCCCAGGACGCACTGCATCATGTGGATGAAAAAGCCGCAAACAGCCTCCTTTACACCCTTGCGCTCGGCTCTTCCGTTTACAGCCACGGCGTGGAGCATGTGAATCTGCCCATCAACGACCGTCTTTTTGTGGTGCAGTCCGAGATTATCAAGGAGCTGGCGGCGAACGGCGAAGGCTCGATTATTGTCGGACGCTGTGCTGACTACGTACTCTCCGGCAGAAAGAATCTCATCCGCGTGTACATCGTGGCAGATTTTGATGCCCGCGTGAAGACTGTGATGAAGCGTCACGAGTTGTCCGAATCGCAGGCGAAGGATCTCATCATCAAGACCGACAAACGCCGCGCGAACTATTACAGCTACTACACCGGCGAAAAATGGGGCAAGGCTGACAAGTACGATCTGGTGGTATCCACGGATCGTGTCGGCATCGACGGTGCTGCAAAGATGATTGCGGATTACGTCAAGCTCCTTGAAAATATGCACATCGCTGACTGAGCGATTTTGTGCAGACCGGCGGAAATTTTGTCGGAATCGTGAAATGTCCGGCTGAATTTCTGTGAAAACGCAATAACGGCTCAAAAGTCCGTCCTGAATCCATCGGGGCGGATTTTTTGTTTTCGCCGGAAAGAACGGTCATAAATGCAGCCCTTCCCGCATAGAATATACCATCAATCACGGGAGGTCGGCATGGAAGGAACGGAAAAACGGGCACTCGGGTACTTGCCGGAAAACCTGAGAGAAGCGGTCACACGGACGAGCTCGCTGTACGGGCGGTTTGACGAGATCCGGCTGCGGCTTGAGCGGGAGCTTTCGGTGACAGTGGATGGGAAAAATCTGCTCTGCGGCGTGAAATGCACGAAGGCGGATATCGAAAACACCGTCGACGCGCTGTGTCAGGGGTCACTCTACTCGCATGCGGAGGAAATCCGGGAAGGCGTGATTACAACGGACTGCGGAATCCGCGCGGGAACGGCTGGAACGGCGGTGCTGTCGGGCGGTCAGATCCGGTGCGTGCGGGACATTTCATCCGTGTGCATCCGGGTTCCGCATCGGATTCCGGGCGCGGCGGACGAGCTGTATTCGCGGATGAACGGGCAGGGCGTGCTGGTATTTTCGCCTCCCGGATGCGGAAAAACGACGGTTCTGCGCGAGCTGATTCCGCTGATCGGGAGGGAAAAACGGGTCGCCGTCATCGATACACGGCACGAACTCGCAGTGGACGCGGCAGGAGAACTGGTCGATGTGTTTGCCGGGTATCCGCGCGGCTTCGGAATCGGATCGGCAGTGCGAACGATGTCGCCGGAGGTGATTGTATGCGACGAAATCGCCGGGGAAGAGGACGTCCGGGCAATTCTCGAAGCACATTCTGCGGGAGTCACGGTCTGTGCATCGGCTCACGGTCGGTCCGTTGAGGAAATCCGTCGGAATCCATGGCTCGGAAAGCTCATGGATGCTTACGTGTTCGGGCTTCTGTACGGCAGAATCAGCAGAACGGAACTGTGGCAGTTGATTGAACAAAATTCGCCTGTCAGCACGGTCGTATAGGATGGGAACGATGCTGTACAAAGCCGTCGGTGCGCTGATTCTGATTGCGGCATCGCTGATCTACGGCAGGCAGAAGGTCCTCGAAGAACGGCGGAAACTCAGACTCACGGAAGCGCTGTGTGATCTTGTGAAGCAGATCGGAGACAACATTGACCACAGACTGCGGCCGCTCCCGGAGATATTCCGGACGTATCGGAATGAAGCGCTGGAAGAATGCGGGTTTCTGAAGTCGGTTCGTGAGACGGGACTGCGGGAAGCGTGGGAGTCACGATCTGCGTATTTTCGGATGCTTGACGGAAAAGTATCAGATCAGTTTTCGGCGTTCTGCCTTGAAATCGGTCGTGGATATCAGGAAGAGGAAGTAAAATTGTGCACATTCACGGCGAAACAGTTACAGGAGGAATGTGCAAAGCTCAGAAATGATGCGAAGAATAAGGAGAAGCTGTACCGGACGATTCCGCCGCTGATGGCGATGTCCGCGGTGCTTGTCCTGTTGTAGAGGGATTATGGATGTAACTTTGATTTTTAAAATCGCAGGAGTCGGCATGATCGTGGCAGTGAGTCACCAGATTTTACAGCGCGCGGGACGGGACGATCAGGCACTGATGCTCTCGCTGACCGGGATTGTGCTCGTGCTTCTCGTCATCATCGGGAAGGTCGGAGAACTGTTTTCGTCGATCCGCAGCATCTTCGGGATTTGAACAATATGAACCTGACAGAACTGATGAAAATCTGCGGAATCGGTCTTGCGGCGGCGTTTTCACTGGTGCTTCTACGCGAGCTGAGGCGGGAATTCACACCCATGCTGACACTCGGCGTTGGGATTCTGGTTCTTTTATGGGTGGTGCCGGGACTCGGAGATGCAGTGGGATTTCTAAGGGAGCTCGACGGACGACTGGATTCGGCATACGTCGGAACGGTAGTGCGCGGAGTGGGTGTGACTTTCCTGACCGGGACGGCGTGCGAGATCAGCAAATCCGCCGGAGAGAGCACGATTGCGGGATATATCGAGCTTGCCGGACGTACGGAACTGATGCTGATGTGCCTGCCGCTGTTCCGCGAACTGCTCGATATGGCAGTGCTGGTATGAGAAATTCTGTAAAAATATGCACTATCATATGCATTCTGCTGTGTTTTGTACTTCCGGTCCGTGCTGAGGAATTTACATACGGGAAATCGGATCTTCCGACGGAGGAAGTGCAGGCCGGGTGGGACAGGCTTGTGGAGTCCCTGCCGGAAAATACACGGAATGAACTTGCCGGACTCGATCTGACGGATACGGAAACCGTCGGCGCGATGATGGATCTGAAATACTGGATAAGACAAATTCTGACTGGTATTTCGGATTGGGCAAGTGAGATCCTGCCGGGAATTCTGCCGCTGTTTTCGATGATGCTCTTCATGGCGGCAGTCGAATTGTCCATACAGAATGCCGCAACGCCGAACTTGCAGAAGAGCTTCCTGACCTGCGCATCCCTTGCTTCGGCGGTGATGATTTTTGACATGACAAGCCGGATCATGGAAAACACCGCAGAGCATCTGACGCGGCTATGCTCCGTGATGAATCTCCTGACGCCGGTGATGGAGGTGCTGTACCTCGCCGGAGGAAACCTGACGGAAAAGGCTGTCACAACCGAAGCGGTCATGTTAGGCGTCACGCTGATCGGAAACTTCACGGGACAGTTTCTGGCGCCCTTGACGAATCTGCTGTTCACATTGTCGTGTCTTGGCGGTGTGTGTGCGGACGTGAAAATCACGGGCTTCACGAACGGACTGCGGAAGTTTATCATGCGACTGTGGCAGTACGGAACATTGATATTTTCATTTCTGTTAAGTGTGCAATCGATTTTAGCGAAATCAGCGGATTCCCTTGCGGCAAAAACGGCGAGAGTTGCGATCGGATCGTTCATTCCGGTTGCGGGTGGCGTGATCGCGGAGGCGTTTTCTACATTAAAAGAAGGAGTTGGCGTCCTGAGAAGTGCCGCGGGAATCGGTGGAATTGCGGTGATTCTGCTGCTCCTGATTCCGGGACTTGTGCCGCTGATTCTGTACAAAATATCGCTCGGAATCGCGGAAAACACAGCGGACGCACTCAGTCTC
>JAFTPW010000183.1:0-5690 GCA_017463075.1 Clostridia bacterium | reverse complement strand
GGAGAAAATCCGGTGTTTTTTGTGTGATGATCTCACTTCTGCACGATTTTCAGGTACTTCTGGAGCATTTCCAGCAGAAACTCCGTCGAGCGCATGTTCTTTTTCGTTTTCATGGTGACAAACGGCATCTGACCGAGCATGACGCGGACGCCGAGGGTGGGATACACCTGTGCGAGCTGCTGGACTGCCATCGCGTTGATCTGATCGGTGTAGAGCCGGATGACGCCGTCCTTTTCCTCGATTTTCGTGAAACCCGCCGTTCTGCCCATGGTACGGATCCACGCGATGCGGCACAGATTCACCGCCTGCGAATTGGGTTCCCCGTACCGGTCGCACAGCTCGTCGATGATGTCGTCGTAGTCCGCTTCGTTCATGACCCGCGCGATTCTCTTGTACATGTCCATCCGCTGGGGAGCCGAGGAAATGTACGACTTCGACAGGTACGCGTCACACCGCACATCGACCGCGCATTCCGGCAGGGGCTTTTTGACTTCCTCGCCCTTTTCCTCGATCACGGCTTCCTCGAGCAGCTTCATGTACATGTCATAGCCGACCGCGTCGAGGTGACCGTGCTGTTCCGCGCCGAGAAGATTGCCCGCTCCGCGGATTTCAAGGTCACGCAGCGCAATGCGGAAGCCGGCACCGAACTCGGCGTATTCCCGGATCGCGGACAGGCGCTTCTGTGCGATTTCGGTGAGCTGGCGTCCCTTGCGGAAGGTGAAGTACGCAAACGCTCTCGTGCTCGACCGGCCCACACGTCCGCGGATCTGATGGAGCTGGGAGAGACCGTAGTTTTCGGCGTTCTCGATGATGAGCGTGTTCGCATTGGGAATATCGACGCCGGTTTCGATGATCGTGGTGCAGACGAGGATATCGACGTCCCCGCGGATCAGGCCTTCCCACACTTCCTCGATGGATTCCCGGTCCATTTTGCCGTGCGCCACCGCGATTCTTGCGTCGGGAACTGCCTTCTGGATGTGCTCAGCAGTGTTGTAGATGCCCTCGACCTTGTTGTAGAGGTAGAACACCTGACCGCCGCGGCGCAGTTCTCTCCGGATTGCTTCGTAAATCAGCGGTTCGTCGTGCTCCATAACGTAAGTCTGCACGGGAGTTCTGAGCCCCGGCGCTTCTTCCAGTACGCTCATGTCGACGATGCCGCCCATTGCCATGTTGAGCGTACGCGGAATCGGCGTTGCCGTGAGGGTTAGAATGTCCGCGTTGACGGCGATCTGCTTGAGCTTTTCCTTCTGCGCAACGCCGAAACGCTGCTCTTCATCGATGATGATGAGTCCGAGATCGCGGAACTGCACATCCTTTGAGATGAGCCGGTGCGTGCCGATGATGATATCAACGTCGCCCCGTGCCACTTTGCGGAGAGTTGCCGCCTGCTCGGAGGGAGTCCGGAATCTTGAAACCATGTCAACCGACACCGGGAACGCGCGCATACGGCTCAAAAAGGTCTGGAAATGCTGGTACGCGAGAATCGTTGTCGGAACGAGAACCGCCACCTGCTTGCCGCTCATGACTGCCTTGAACGCCGCGCGGAGTGCCACCTCGGTCTTGCCGTAGCCGACGTCACCGCAGAGAAGCCGGTCCATCGGGTAGGGCTGTTCCATGTCGTGCCGGATATCGTTGATCGCCATGAGCTGACCGTCGGTCTCTTCGTATGCGAAGGAATCGGCAAACTCGCGGCACATGTCGTCGTCGGGATCAAAAGCAATGCCGGAGGTGCGCTTCCGTCTGGCATACAGCTCGATGAGCTCCTTCGCCATCTCTTTCGTCGCGGCTTTGGCTTTGTTCTTCGCCTTGAACCAGTCCGCACCGCCCATTTTCGAGAGCTTCACCGCACCCGTATCCGATCCCGCGCCGATGTATTTCGACACATGATCGAGCTGATCGACCGGGAGGAACAGCTTGTCGCTTCCGGAGTAGCGGATGTGAACGTAGTCGCGCGAGCTGCCGTCGATGGTGAGGGTTTCCATGCCCATGTACTGCCCGATGCCGTAGGCTTCATGCACGACAAAGTCCCCGACGTCGAGGTCAGCGTAGGACAGAATCGCCTCGGTCGCGGATTTCCTGACGGTCTTTTTCTTCAAAAATCTACCGTGGGACGGACGGGACGCTTCCTTGGAGAACTCCATCAGCACGAATTTCGGGTATGCCAGCTCAAATCCGCCCGGGAACTCGCCGACCATGAGGAGTACCGGAGATTTTTTGCCCGCCAGAACCGAATCCGGGATCACCGCACCCTCGTCCGCGGACATTGCCGTATAGCCGTCGCCGGTGAGGGATTCGAGCAGTGCCGTTTTCTCCGCTTCACTCGAGCAGATGACGGCGGCGGTGTAATTCTCGCCCGTGAACCGCGTCAGATCCTCCGTGAACAGCGCGAGATTTCCGGCGTAGGCTGAGACATGGCGTGTATTGAAAATGAAGAGTCCCGCGGGCGTCATGCCGGTATGGCTTCGGGAGAGCGCGTCGATGTACACCACGGGAGCATCCTGACGGTCACCGATTTCGTCGAATGTCCGCAGGAAAATCCCGTTTTTCATCGGAGGCAGCTCGTACGATTCCACCATGCCCTCAATGCTCTGCTCAACAAGCGCTGCCGATGCGTTCGTGCGTTCCTCACAGGCACCGGAATCGACCAGAATCATCGGGCCGCACGGGTAGTCAAGCATGCAGGTGCCGTCGGGATAGATCACGGGCAGGTATTTGTCGGCGAAGTTCACCTCAAAGCCTTCTTCAAGCGAGGTCAGCTCACTTTGCAGAACCGATGCCGCACGGGTGTGTTTTTCGTCCGCGCCTTCCACTCTGCCGAGCCTGCGGATGTGACGACGGATCAGCTCCGCCATCTCTTCCCGGATGCTTTTCGGGATCACCAGCTCGCGCACCGGCGGAAATACCAGCTCATCGGGAGCGTCGCCGGAGAACCGCTGGGTTTCGGGAGAGAAGTAGCCCATCCGGTCGATTTCGTCCCCGAACAGCTCCATGCGGACGGGTTCCATGCCGGGTGCGTACACATCGACAATGCCGCCGCGGAGTGCGAACTGACCGGATGCTTCGACCAGCTCCACGCGGGTATATCCGGCGTCGGACAAGGCGGAAGCGAGCTTTTCCGTGTCAAGCGGCTCGTCGTAGGAGACCTTCACGCACAGACCGCGCAGAACATCCGGCCCGACCGTGACCTGCAAAACCGCATCCGCCGTCGTACAGATCACACCGGGACGTTTTTCATCCGGCAGAATTCCCGCAAGCGCGGACAGAACGCAGAGACGCTCGCCCTCGGTTTCGTGGGAGGACGTAATATTCGAGAAGCAGTACTCGCGTCCCGGGAAATACGCCGCCTTCACCCCGACGGAGAGCAGAAAATCGCGGAATGCGGATGCCTTCTTCTCCTCCGGGAACAGGAGCACGAGCGGATTGTCCGGGGACGCAAAATCCTCCGCCATGCACTGGAGGAAGATGTGCTCGGAGCCGTCGGTGAGTCCGCTGACGTAGTACGGTTTGCGTTTTTCCCAGACCCGCGCGGTCATTGCGGCGGTGAGGGAGGTATATTCGCGGTTTTTACGGAATATATCGCAGAGGAATGTATAGTTCATGAATACCTTCTTTCCGGTTTTATCGTTTCTGTCGGTCGGAAATCAGAATTTCACGCCGTTGAACTTGCCCATCGCGTCGTCGAGCTTTCCTTCAATCAGCATCGGCACCGCTTCGTGGACGCATCCGAAGACTTCGAACATCTTCTTCTGATCGTCCTCCGGAATCTTGCCGAGCACCCAGTCCGCCATGTCGTATTCCCGGTTCGGTTTCTCGCCTACCCCGATGCGGATGCGCGGGAACTGGTCGGTGTTCATGATGGTGATGATGCTGCGCAGTCCCTTCTGACCGCCGTCGGAGCCGGATTTGCGGATGCGCATTCTGCCGGGAGCCTGTGCCACGTCGTCGGAAATGACGATGATCTTCTCCGGCGGAATCTTGTAGAAATTCGCCGCTTCGGAAACAGCTTCCCCGGACGCGTTCATGAATGTCTGCGGCTTCATGATGAGAACACGCTTGCCGGCGATGGTTGTCTGCGCGGTGAGAGCCTTGAACTTGAGCTGATTGACCTTGATGCCCAGCTTCTGGCTGATGTAGTCGATTGCGAGAAATCCCGCGTTGTGACGGGTGAAGGTGTATTTATCCCCGGGATTGCCGAGTCCTGCCACGATGTATTCGGGAGCACCGGCATCTGCGGGAGAAGCGGATTGGATTTTCCTGAACAGGTCGAAAATGTCTGCCATAAGTACCTCATTTGTTTGTAACGCGCAAAAAGCCCGTTTTTCATAAACGAGCGGTTTGCTTATTGTTTTCCATCATTATATCATGTATGCGCCGGGATGTCAAGATTCACCTTTTCGGCAGGATCTCGATCCAGTAGCCGTCGGGGTCTTCGATGAAGTACAGCCCCATCGCGGTGTTTTCAAAGCAGATGCATCCCATCTGTTTATGATGCTCGTGCGCGGCTTCGAAATCGTCCGCTTCGAATGCGATGTGGAATTCGTCCTCGCCGAGATCGTATTTCTGCGGATGGTCGCGCAGCTCGGTCAGCTCCATTTCAAATCCGCCGTCCTCCGTGCCGATGAAGCAGATCGTGAACGACCCGTCCCCTGCGGCATGGCGGCGCTTTTCCTTGAGTCCGAGTGCGGCTTCATAGAATTTCAGGGATTCTTCCAGACTGGCGACGTTGTAGTTCTCGTGAATGGGCTTGAATTTCATGGGAGACTCCTTTCAATCTTATATTATACGTTATTTCAGTGTAACCTTTGAGCCGCGGTCCATGGTGATGATCTTGCTCCGGTAATCGCGGGAGATGGGGTCGAACATGAGATCCTCCACAATTTTCGAGGAGCCGAAGAAATGCATGGGAACGGCGTTTTTGATGCGGAAATGCTTCATATAATAGTCAAAGCCGAGGAAGGAATACATGCCCTGCCGGGTATCGAGCGGGAGGAACGCGGTGTCGATCTGGAAATGGCGCAGTCCCTTCGTGTATTCCCGGAATGCGGAGGTCATCTCGTACACCTCGTTCTCGCTCATGCCCGGCCAAAGCCAGAGATTGAGGTCGCCCGCATGGAAGATGTTCCGCCCGTTGCAGCACGCGAGATACGCCACACCGACATCTGTCGACGGCAGTACCTTGATGCGGAAGCGGCTTTCCGGCTTGATGTCCATACCCGGCTCCGCGCAGATGTAGTCCGTCACGCCGCAGCTTTCGACCACGTCCTTCGGAACGTCGTGCGAAATGACGAACTTCACGCCCGGATGCTCGCTGCATATACTGAGAATATCCGGATTGAAGTGATCCTCGTGAACATGGCTGACAAAGACGTACAGTTTCTTGTTCAGCGGAATTCTCGGCAGCACGCCTTCGGAGTAGTCAAAAATAAGCATATGGGTTTCGGATTCCACGGTAAATCCGCTGTGTCCGGTACAGTTAATCAGTATCATAAATTCTCCCTCACACGGATGAAGTGAATGTGAAATCTCCGTAAACCCGTGTATGAATATGTTATCATTATAAGCGGTTTTTGTCAATAGTCCTTTTGCGAAAGATTGATGTTTGGTCAAAAAACCGAAAAATCGCGCAATATCCATCAATATCAATTCGTGGTATTTACTTTTAGTTTTTTTCTTGGTATAATATCAGTGAT
>JAFTPW010000182.1:0-4475 GCA_017463075.1 Clostridia bacterium | reverse complement strand
TTTACGGTCCTTCCGGTGAGGAACTGGAATTCTTCCGCATTGTTGAAGCTGAATAAACCTGAGAACAAGGAGATATACTGATGATCGCAACACTCGTTTTTGTGGACGTAATCCCCGAATTTGCGGATGCGTTCGCTGAAATTACCGCATACAACCACGAAAATTCCCGCAAGGAACCCGGCAATGTCCGTTTCGACGTCCTGCACGACAACAAGGATCCGAACAAGTTCGTGCTCTACGAAGTGTACGCTGACACCGACGCCGCAGTTGCGCACAAGGAGACCGAGCACTACAAGAAGTGGCGCGAAACCGTTGCTCCCATGATGGCGTCGCCGCGTTCCTCCATTCCGACCACGCCTTATTGCTTTGACTGAGCTTGGACGGGAGTTCTATACCCGTGACGGTCTGACCGTTGCGCGGGAGCTGATCGGCAAAACGCTGATTCGCCGCACCGGCGGCAGGGAACTGTGCGGAATCATCACCGAAACCGAGGCGTACATGGGCGTGACCGACAAGGCATCCCACGCATACGGCGGACGTCGGACAAAGCGCACGGAAACCATGTATCTTCGCGGCGGGCACGCGTACGTGTACCTGATCTACGGGATGTATTCCTGCATGAACATCACGGCATCGACCAACGGAAATCCCGAAGCCGTGCTCATCCGTGCGGTAATGCCACAGGGGGACGTGCAGGGAATTCTCGACAACATACGTGCGGGAAGCCGGCGGAAGAATCTGCCCGAATCTGCTGACGGATTGTCTCCGGCTGAACTGTACGGTCTGACCAACGGTCCCGGCAAGCTGTGCATCGGCATGGGAATCACGCGGGAGCAGAACGGACTGGACATGACCGGCGGCGATTTTGTCGTATGTGACGAAGGCTTTTCGGCGGATGAAATCCTGACGCTGCCGCGTGTGGGCATCGATTACGCGGAAGAGGCAGCACAGTTCCCGTGGAGGTTTTCCGTTCCGTGCGTGAATGGAATACCTGTGATCCGACCATAATAGTTTCGTCGGAATTCACAGAACTCGTATATTCCGTTTAGAGAAATCAAACAATTCAGACTCCGTGATATCGAATTCTTCCGGTATTGCGGAGTTTTGTTTTGGAACAAACGCCGATGTTGACCGGTTAAAACTTTGCTTTATGACGGAAACACCGTAAAAATGAACAAAATCAGACATGTTTTTTCGGTGATTCTGTGATAACGACAAAATCGTTGTGAATTCTGCTTAAACCGAACTGATTTTCAATAAAAGAATTTCATGTATTTATCAAAATGCACTTGAAAATCTTGGATTTCTATTGTATAATATGATAAGGAAAGGATGGTGTCTCCATATGATTGAAAATGACAAGTTAATTTCGCCGGAAGAAACTCCTGCACGTCCGGCGGATCTTTTCCATCAGGGAACCAACTATGCCTCCTACGATTTCCTTGGCGTACACGGGGAAGTGACCGAAAACGGTTACGCATATACCTTCCGTGTATGGGCACCGAATGCCGTAAACGTTACGCTCAATGCCGACTTTACCGACTGGAACAACGGACTGCCGCTGCTGCGGGAATCGGAGGATGGCATCTGGAGCGTTCTGGTGGAATCCAAAGAATCGCTGGAAGGCAGATTCTATAAATACGCAGTGACCGGAAAGAACGGTACGACGCACCTCAAAGCCGACCCGTACGCGTTCCTCTCCGAAACCACAGTCAAGACCGCATCTGTGATCTGTGACATCGGGAATTACCGGTGGAACGACGCGGAATGGCTGGGAAAGCGCAGTGCGACCGTATGTCCCAAGCAGCGCGGATTCAAGCCGAAGGTCAATCACTATTACAGCGCACCTCTCAATGTTTACGAGGTTCATCTCGGCTCATGGCGCACCGTTGACGGCAAATGCACCTCCGACGGCGAGCACTACATGAACTACCGGGACATCGCGGACAAGCTGGCACCGTATGCGGCAGATATGGGATACACCCACGTCGAGCTGATGCCGGTGATGGAGCATCCCTACGACGGCTCCTGGGGCTATCAGGTCTGCGGATATTTTGCGCCCACTTCAAGATTCGGCAGTCCGGACGATTTCCGGTATCTGATCGAAAAAATGCACAGGCACGGACTCGGCGTCATTCTCGACTGGGTTCCGGCGCATTTCCCGAAGGACGAGCACGGTCTGTTCGAATTCGACGGGGAACCGCTCTACGAATATTCCGGCAGAAAAATGGAAGAATCCGACTGGGATACCCGTTATTTCGATGTCGGACGGCCGGAGGTTCAGTCCTTCCTGATCTCCAACGCCCTCTTCTGGATCCGGGAATATCACGCGGACGGTCTGCGGGTTGACGCGGTTGCTCCCATGCTCTACCTCGACCGTGACGGCGATCCGGATGAAATGAAGAAGAACGGCACATACAATCCCGCCGCTGTCGACTTCTTCAAAAAGCTCAACACCGCGGTTGCATCGGAATTCCCGGATGTTCTCATGATCGCCGAGGAATCCACCGACTGGCCCATGCTGACCAAGCCCGTGAAGGACGGCGGTCTGGGCTTCAACTTCAAGTGGAACATGGGCTGGGCAAACGATGCCATTGATTATGTGAAAACCGATCCCATCGCGCGGAAATTCAAGCACAACAAGCTGACCTTCCCGCTGATGTATGCCTTCAACGAAAACTACATCCTACCCATCTCGCACGACGATGTGGTTCACGGAAAGAAGTCCCTTGTAGACAAATGCTTCGGGGAATACGATGACAAATTCGCCTGCATGCGGACGCTCCTGATGTATCAGATGACCCTGCCCGGCAAGAAAATGCTGTTCATGGGTACGGAATTCGCACAGTTCCGGGAATGGGACTATCAGAATGAGCTGGAATGGTTCATGATCGACTACCCGAGACACATCGAAATGCAGCGCTTCGTGAAGGCGATCAACCGGTTCTATCTGGAAAATCCCGAGCTGTGGGAAATTGACGACACGTGGGACGGCTTCGAATGGATTGACGCCGACGCCGCGGATCTGAATGTCATCTCCTACCGCAGACGGGACAAGAAGGGTCACGAAATCATCGTCGTTCTCAACTTCGCGCCGGTTGTACGGGAAAACTATTCCGTAAAGGTGCCGAAAATGGGACGGTATGAGGAAATCTTCACCTCCGACCGATACGAATTCGGCGGCAGGAACCGGATGAACGACGACGCTGTACGCACCCGCACCGTGGTGAACGAGGACGGCGTGAAGCAGAGCGTGGTCGATATCACCCTGCCCGCACTCTCCGGCATCATTCTGCGCAAGCAGCAGGCAAAATAAAAGCAGCCCCATAACCAAGTCAGCAATACTTTATTCATATAAATTCACGGAGGACAACATGTATAAGAAACAGGAATGCGTTGCGATGCTCCTTGCCGGCGGACAGGGCAGCAGATTATACACGCTTACCGAAAGAACTGCAAAACCGGCCGTACGGTTCGGTGGTAAATACCGCATCATCGACTTCCCGCTGTCCAACTGCGTTAACTCCGGCATCTACACCGTCGGTGTTCTGACTCAGTATCAGCCCCTCGTTCTCAACGAATACATCGGCAACGGCCAGCCGTGGGACCTTGACAGAAGCCAGAGCGGTGTTATGGTTCTTCCTCCCTATCAGGGAAAATCCGGCGCAGACTGGTACTCCGGTACCGCAAACGCCATTTACCAGAACCTGCAGTTCATCGACCGCTATGACCCGGACTATGTTCTCATTCTCTCCGGTGACCATATCTATAAAATGGACTACGCGAAGATGCTCGAAGCGCACAAGGAAACCGGTGCTGACTGTACCATCGCGGTTCTTGAAGTTTCTCTCGAAGAAGCAAGCCGTTTCGGCATCATGAATACCGACGAAAACCTCAAGATTCTCGAATTCGAAGAAAAGCCGAAGCAGCCCAAGAGCACCAAGGCTTCCATGGGTATCTACATCTTCAACGCGAAGCTCCTCAAGGAATATCTGATCGCTGACGAAGCTGACCCGGAATCCTCCAAGGACTTCGGTAAGAATATCATCCCGAAGATGCTCGCGGACGAATGCAGCATGTACGCATATCCCTTCGTAGGCTACTGGAAGGACGTCGGAACCATTCAGTCCCTGTGGGAAGCAAACATGGACCTGCTCGGCGAAAATCCCAAGTTCAACCTCGGCGACAGAAGCTGGAGAATCTACTCCCGCAACTATTCCGACCCGCCGCATTACATCGGTGAATACGCGAAGGTTTCCAACTCCCTCATCACCGAAGGCTGCGATATCGAAGGTATTGTTGAAAACTCCGTGCTTGCCAGCGGTGTAAAGGTTTCCCGCGGTGCGTATATCAAGGACTCCATCATCATGAAGAACGTCACCATCGCGGAAGGCACCACCATCAACTACTCCATCATCGACAGTGACACCAATATCGGCGCAGGCTGTGTCATCGGCAGAACCATGAGCGCAAAC
>JAFTPW010000181.1:0-2618 GCA_017463075.1 Clostridia bacterium | reverse complement strand
TATCGTCGAAGTCTTCCGCGTCGATTTCGATGTAACCGAATTCGGTAGCTTCATCGAGGGAGATGTAAATGGGAGTGTAGTCAGCGAAATCGGGGTCGTTGGAGCCGTCGATTTCAGCGCCGTAGTAACGAGCGAGATTATCAGCTCTGGGGTGGATAACGATCTTGGTCAGAGTGTATTCCTGACCAGCGTCAACACCTGCTCAGCCGTTGCCGGTTCCGAGCGGGTCGAAGAAGGTATTGATGTCGCCGTCGAATGCAGCGTGAGCACCGGTAGCAGCATTGCCGCCCCAGCCTTCTGCGAGACCGATAACTTCGCCGGTGAGGATTTCGCCTTCAGCGGGCTTCAGACCGGAGGAAGGATATGCGGAAAGTTCGGTGTAGGAACCGTCCTTGGGTTCGCCGTAGAGTTCAACTTCAGCAACGTCACCGTGGCTGAGGGTGTTGTAGTAACGGTAGTAACGGAAGGAACCGATATCGTCGAAGTCTTCCGCGTCGATTTCGATGTAACCGAATTCGGTAGCTTCATCGAGGGAGATGTAAATGGGAGTGTAGTCGTTGAATTCGGGGTCGTTGGAGCCGTCGATTTCAGCGCCGTAGTAACGAGCGAGGTTATCTGCTCTGGGGTGAACAACGATCTTGGTGAGGGTCATTTCTTCACCTGCGTCGATGCCTGCCCAGCCGTTGCCGGTTCCGAGCGGGTCGAAGAAGGTGTTAACGTCGCCGTCAAATGCAGCAGCAGCGCCGGTAGCAGGGTTGCCGCCCCAGCCTTCTGCGAGACCGATGATATCGCCGTGGATCAGGTAGGAGCCGTCAGCGGGCTTAACACCGGAGGAAGGATATGCGGAAGCTGCGGAGGTGTCTTCCTTGTCCTTGCTCTGACGGGTAACGATTTCTGCGATGGTTGCAGGCTTGTCTTCGTCGGTAGCAAGGATTTCGATCTTAACGTATCTCTGGGTTGCAGAGGTCCATTCGTGAACATACTTCGCGCTGAGGTTGCCGGTTTCGGTTACAACGTCAGTCCAGGAAGTAGCGTCGGAGGATACCTGAATCTTGAATTCGTTGGCAACGGTGTCACCGAAGTCAATTTCAATGTAACCCATCGGAAGGGGAATGTCGATGCCCATGGTGATGGTAGCCTGAGCGGTATCAGCAACCCATGCGGTAGCGGCATCAAGGTCACCAGCCTTAGCAGCGTCGCCGGAGGTAGCCTCCCAGCTGGTTGCTCTCTTGGTGAGGTTTTCGAGTTCAGCCGCGGAAACGGTAACGACCATGCAGCTGAGTGCAAGAGCAAGTACTAAAATTGCGGAAAGTACTTTTTTCATTGTGTAATTTCTCCTTTGCTTGAAATTTTAAATGCTGTTGCAGGATAATAATAGCACATCTCGAAGGAGAAGTCAATGAAATTCCACAAAAAAATCGGGAAACTTTTTTTTTTTTGTTAAATATACACAAAGAAGTGCAGGGGATAAAAAGCAGAACGACCAGAATTCATCCCCAGAACGCATCGGGGTGGTGAAGGATTTTCGCCTGACTGCCGGGTTCGGTTTTCTCGACCGGATAGCCTGCCGGAATGAGCATGATCTGACCGGATTCGTCGAGACCGTCCCGGTTCAGGCTGCCTTTGGAGAAACGGAAGGTGTTTTTCGCCATGTAGTCCCGGTAGTCTTCGGTGTCGAATGCGCCGCCGTTGTAGCCTGCCGATGGATTCGGATGCACCGCAGTACCGTCGATGAGATGCTGACGGAGCGCGGGCAGGGAAACGGGATTGCCGCCGTCGTCCGTGAAATGCAGACGGTAGGTCGGATCAAGCATCACGCGCCCGCCGTCCGGGAGGTAACAGTCCACGACAACGTGGCAGTCGGTGAAGGGATATTCGTAGGGCAGACAGGTGACATGCTGGGCTTTCAGTCCGACGTGGCGCAGGAGAATCCCGAGAATCACGGACAGCCCGCGGCAGTTGACGGCGTGATCGTTTTCGTCGGCGAACTTCACAACATCCATCAGATACCGACCGCGCGGCATTCCGGAGCTGCCGTTGTGGTGCCAGTGATCGCAGACGAAATCGAGACACGCATACGCAAGCTCGGCTCCGGTCTTGTCCTTCACGTATTCGTCGAAGCCGAGCGCGGTCATCTCGTCCGGCAGCGCTTCGCCGAGCACAAATTCCGTCACAACCGGTTCTTCCTTCTCACCGTATGCCGCAAATTCACGCAGGATTTCCAAGCGGGATTTGTCGTCCGGGAGAGGAATGGGCGAATGATCCTGCTCAATGGACGGCTCATCGGAGACTTTTTCGAAATCCACGGGCGGGAAGTTCCCGTGACCGAGCTGGGTGTACGTGCCGCGGAGATGTCCGTCCGTGAGTCTGACCTCGCACCGTCCGCTGTTGTAGGTGTCGTTGATCTGCCAGATGAGGGTGTCGCCTTCGATCCAGTAGGAATGCGGTGCAAATCCGAACGAGCGGAAGCCGGGGAAGGAGATGAGAATCGTCACCCGGTCGTTTCCGCGGGAGAAAATGTCCATGACGCACTCCTGATAAGGCGACGCGGACTTCCACTTGCCGATGAAGGTGCCGCAGTCGTCGGGATGTGCGCCGTTGTTCCCGAATACGCGCGG
>JAFTPW010000180.1:0-10197 GCA_017463075.1 Clostridia bacterium | reverse complement strand
CTTCACCTACAACGGCGGACAGACCGCTGATGCAGGCTCCGTGGGTGCAACCTTCCTGCTGACCACTCTTTCCAGCATCTTCAACTCCATGCCCGGCGGCCGCATCATCGGTGCGCTGTTCTTCCTGTTCATGATTTTCGCGGCATACTCCACCGTCATCGCCGTATTCGAAAACATCGTATCCTTCTGGATGGAAAACACCAGGCTGAGCCGCCGCGCCATTTCCTTCATCAACATGGGTCTTCTGATGGTTCTCGCCCTTCCCGCAATTTTCTCCCTGAACATCTGGGGAGATATCACCATCGCGGGCCTCGGTTTCCTGGATCTCGAGGACAAGCTGGTTTCCAACCTCGCACTTCCCGTGGGCAGCCTTCTGTACGTTCTGTTCTGCACCTCCCGCTACGGATGGGGATGGGACAAGTTCTTCGCGGAAGTCAACACAGGCTCCGGTCTGAAGCTCCCGAAGTGGCTCAAGCCGTACATGTCCTACGTTCTGCCCGTGATTATCATCATCGTGCTTCTCATGCCCCTGTTTGGTTAAAACAGGCGCTGTTTGGTTAAAACAGGCGCTGTTTGGTTAAAACAGGCGCTGTTTGGTTAATACAGTTTAAAGCGAAACCGCATCTTTTCCGAAAGGTGCGGTTTTTTCTTGCAGGATCACAAAGTTTATGCTATAATCACTTCAAAACCAACACCCGGAGGGATATATGAACGAGTTATTTGAACTTTACCGGCGCTGTTTTCCGTTCTGCGTGCGGGAGGAATCCTTGGTGCATGAACTCCTTGACGGCGGAAACGTGATCGGCGAATACGCGGACGGGCATCTCATCGGCGCAGCGGTCACGGAGAAGAACAACATCCTCCTGCTGTGCGTGGACTGTGCGTACCGGAATCGCGGCATCGGATCGCGGCTTCTGGCTGCGGCGGAACATTCGGTGCGGGATGCCGGATACACTGAACTCACCGTCGGCGCGGGCGAGCACTACATTATGCCGGGAATTCCCGCTGTCCACCCCGTCGTTGAGGAATCCCTGCGTCCGGATGCGGTCTATGCAGGACTTGAGGATCACACAGCATTCTTCCAAAAACGCGGATACACGCACCGCTGGGACTGCAACTGCTTCGACATGCGCGCGGAGTTTGACAGCCTTCCTCCGGTTCCGACCCGTGACGACGGCATCGCGTTCCGGTTTGCGTCCGTACAGGATCTTCCTGCCGTATGTGAATGTGTACAAAGCGCGCACGAGCCGTTTGTGAAATATTACCGTGATCCCGCCATCTACGGCACAGAAAACCGCCGCGTCCTGATCGCTGAGCACGGCAGTACCGTGACCGGAGCACTCATGGTCTGTACGGAAACGGAAGGACGCGGACTCGGCAGTGTCGGATGCACCGCAGTTCACGAAGACTGGCAGGGCAGAAAAATCGCCGCCGATCTCGTCATCCGCGGAACTCACGCACTCCGTGACAGCGGCATGGAACGGGCATACCTCGGCTACACGTACACAGGGCTCGACATCCTCTACGGCGCGGCGGGTTACCGAATCTGCTGTTACTACATGATGGGCGGGAAGAAGCTCCTCTCCACATCAAGTGCAAGTGCCGCATCCGTATGACGACATGGTTTTTTCACGCCGGTTCTGCTACAATACAGGCATACACCACACATAAGGAGCGGATTTCATGAGTTTATCGAAAAATTTCGGCGGAATCATCCGTCAGCGGCGGCGCGCAAAAGACTGGACACAGGAGGACATGGCGGATATCCTGAATGTATCGCCGCAGACTGTGAGCCGATGGGAAACCGGGGACGCGATGCCCGACATTTCCCTGCTCCCGGTACTTACCAATCTTCTTGAAGTTTCCGCAGATACCCTGCTTGGCATCGATGTGAGCCGGAAAGCCGTAAAAATCCGCGAATTTCTGGATCGCGATGACGGATACCGCCGCATGCCGTACACGACGGAAACCCGGAACGCCGCGATTGCGAATCTGCGTGAAGGACTGCGTCTGTATCCCGACTCGCAGGACATCAAAAGCCATCTGATTATCTGGCTGTTCCAGTCGTTTGAAGCAGAAAATCTTCGCGAAATGAACCGGCTGTGCGAGGATCTGATCGCCGTGGAACCGGACATGGTGAAGAACGCGAACACGATCACATTCCTGTGCGCCGCCGCGAAGACAACCGGAAACACCGAACGCGCACTCGAGCTCGCGAAACGTCTTCCGGATGAACTGCGGGACAAAAACATCATGATCTCCTACTGCCTCGACGGGGAAGACAAGGACGAAATCCTGCGCCGGGAGCTGTACCGTTCGTTCATTCTGATCGAAAGCTGTCTGCATCAATTCGCCTGCGCCCGGGATGCGAATACACCGGCGGACATTCTGCGTTACCGCAGTATTTACGAACATCTCCGCGAAGTGCTTTACGAAAACGACGACCTGATCCGGCATGAACAGAACAACGGGTATCAGACTGCGCGCGCACTGGCAAAAGCCGGGGACTTCGACAACGCTTTCCGGTATCTCGCACAGGACTTTGAGAGATTCGTCACACCCTTTCCGGAGAATCCCGTGCTGTCCGATCTGCGTGAGAAATCCTGCCGGGAGTATTACGCCGTTTCCCATGCCATGTCCGATGCGGAACGCCGGGATGAAGCCGCGCAGATGATACGCCTTGCCGGGCGGGATTTTTCCGACGCATTCAAGGCGGATCCGCGATATGCCGCGTATATCGGAAACTGGCAGAAACTCGCCGAAAGCTGAACATTTCACCGTTTTTTCACCGAAAAACGACACAATTCCCTTGAAAATCCGCTGTAACTATGTTATAATGATTTCAAATCCAATCAATACTTACATGGAGGATATTTCCAATGGGCAAGTTCGTTATCAAGCAGACCGCTACCGGTTTTAAGTTCGACCTCAAGGCAGGCAACGGCGAAGTGATCGCTACTTCCGAAATCTACACCACCGAAGCTGCGTGCATCAAGGGTCTTGAATCCGTTAAGGCATGCTGCGTGGGTGAAGTGGAAGACCAGACCGTTGAACCCGTTGAAGCAAAGAAGCACCCCACGTTCGAGCTCTACGCTGACAAGAGCGGCGAATACCGTTTCCGTCTCAAGGCAAAGAACGGTCAGATCATCGCGACTTCCGAGTCCTACAAGACCAAGACCAGCGCTGAAAACGGCATCGAAAGCGTAAAGAAGAACGCTCCCGAAGCTGAAGTTACCAAGGCTGAATAATTCCCGCATCCGACCGCTGTATTCCGATTTCCCGGAAATATGGCGGTTTTTTCGTGCCTTTCCGACGGTTTCACACGTTTTTTCGGGGATTTCTCCCTGTTCCGACCGGTTTCACGCGCCCTCAGCCTTGACAAATCCCATACAATGCGGTATAATATAAGCTGGTATGACCTGAAAAATTCTTTACATAAAGGATCGATAATGGTGACAAATCATATTACCCGCGGTGCGGCTGTTCTTCTGAGTGCGCTGATGCTTGCAACTCCCGCGGCTGCATTTTCCGGCGGAGATCTTCTCTTCAGCCGGCCGGGTGAAATCTCATACAGAATCGACGCACTTCCCGGTGAGCGCAAGTCCGGCTTCGCTTTCACTGAGGACGAGGTCGATGAACCAGAAATCCCCGCAGTTTTTGATTCCGAAATCACGGTCGGTGTACAGCTGGATGAAAACGATGCCGCGATGCGTCTGTATTATCTGGGCATGCTCACCGGAAGCGGAACCAAGCCCGGCGGCGGAATCGAATTCTCCCTTGAACGGGGTCTGACCCGTGTGGAATCGGCGGTATTTGCCGTACGTCTGCTCGGCGCGGAAGAAGAAGCCACAGCCTCTCACTACGCACATCCCTTCGATGACGTTCCCGGCTGGGCATCCGATTACGTCGGCTATCTCTACCGCAGCGGTCTCCTCGATGATCTGGCACAATCCGAGAGCTTCGGACCCGGCATGGCGGAATCCACCGGACGGTTCATGAGCTACATGCTCTACGCGCTCGGCTACACCGGACATGACGTCACTCCCGAAGAAGCGGAAGCCTGTGCGCGCTCCATCGGACTCTGTGTGACCGAAGAGGACGCTCCCCTGACCCGCGGCGGTGCTGTTACCGCAATGTACAACACGCTCCGCACCACGATGCGTGACTCTGACCGGGTATTCTCCGACTCCCTTGTGGAATCCGGCGCCGTTTCCTATCAGGACGCAATTTTCTTCCTCTGGAACGACAACGCGGCGGAAACCAACCGGTACATGGACGCAGTCGGCTACGGTGAGGAATGGGTTCTCCCGGACGGGTATTACAAAATCAAATCCACCGACGGCGGCAAGCTGCTCAATGTAGCAGTCACCGGTATGAATAACGACTACGAAGGCGTTGGCGTGACGATGTGGGAAAACACCGACGACATCACCCAGACCTTCCGTGTGGAACGAACCGAACGCGGTACCTACTACATCTACTCCGCGGCATCCAGGAACGGCTACGGCAGAGTTATCGGTGCAACGGATTCTTCCGACGTGACCGGTCTGTACAGCTCCTACCGTGCAAACGCAATGGAATTCCGCATCACCGGTACCCCGGACGGCACATGGTGCATTGAATCCGCCGACCGCGACGGTTTCTGTCTCACCTCCGAAGATTCATGGAAAAACGGCAGTCCCGTCATCCTCGCGGACAAGACCGCTGCCGCATTTGATACATGGGAATTTGAACGTCAGGGCATCGTGAACGCGGAAGGCGACGAGCTTGCCATCTGGGTTGCGGACTCCCTCGTTGTAACGCAGGGCGCATTTGACAGCTATTCCCATCAGGTTCAGAACGCACTCGACATCCAGCCCACCGAAGGCATGGTACGCGCGCCGTTCAACGCAACCGTCGTCCGCATTGACGCAAGCGAAATCGCATGCAACGCTGTTTGGATCCAGAGTACGAACAAGGTTCGCTACGCTGACGGCTCCTACGACTACATGACTGCGATCTTCCTGCACGACAACAACATTTCCGATCTGTACGTCGGTCAGGGACTCAAGCAGGGCGAATACTTCTACCACTCCGGCGACTACGGCATCTCTTCCGGCAAGCACGTACACGTCTCCTTCTACCGCGGCGAGTACAATGCATGGACCATGCGCGTCGGCAACGGTGACGTGAACGCAGAAGACGCACTGTTCCTCCCGGACGATACCTACATCTACAACGACTACGGCCTGGACTGGACGGTCACCTCTCTGGCAGATTAAGGCAATTCTCTGACTGATTTGCAACATGAAAAACGAACTCAACAAAAAAATCAAAAAGCTCTGCGATGAAGCCGGATCCGCCGCCGCTGCCGAAAAGTTTGAGGAACTCTCGGACAAAATGGAGGCAGAATACGACGCGCGCGTGAAGGCAGGCATGAGCGAGCTTGACGCATACCGCGACGTTCTCAAGGATGTGGACAAAATCCGCGAACTTCTGGACAGTCTCCCGAAAACCGCCGAGGATGAAGACCGGAAAAGCCGGCAGCTCTCCTTCAAATGGCTCTCGAAAAACCTGTCCCGCATCTCCGGGTGCATGTGGATCATGACCGCCATCGTCTACATCCTCTTCAGCATGACCTACGGCGGCTGGGAAATCACGTGGCTGATCTTCCTCTGGTCCGCAATCGGGCAGATTCTTCTCAACATGGCGAAGAAGGTCAACCGCGGCGTGAAGCTGAAAAAGGTGCTCAAAGGCGGGCTCTCCGGAATTCTCTGGATTGCCGCGATGATGTTCTACTTCTTCGTGAGCATGTACACCATGGACTGGCACCTGACATGGCTCCTCTTCCCGTTCACGGCGATTCTGCAAATCATGCTCAACGCCCTGTTCGGCGACTGAAACAACGATAAAATGCCGTAAATCTTCGGAAATACGGCATTTTTTATTGCAATTCGCCCTCTGCACTGTTCTTTCACAGATTTTACCCTGAAATTGCCGGATATTTCACATTCAATAATATCTCACAGGGTCTTGACAACCCAACGCAAATAAGATATAATATTCATGTGGGTGTATCTCAGCCCTGAGTGAGAGATTTAAAAAGTGAGCTTCTCTTGGCTCTTTCAAGAAAGTTACGAGTGAGCGTTTCGCTGCTCAAAATGCGAGAGTTATGAAATGGGGGCAAGGTGAACTTGTCCTTTTTTCATTTTCAACGGAGTCACCATGGACAACATAAAGCTGTACGAAATCAATCCCAGGTATATTACATATCTGTCCGCATATTCGCCGCATCTGTTTCTGAATAAACAAGCCGGTCAGAAAAATGAACGCAAGTACATCGGTATTGTATTTCGGATCAACCAGTACGATTACTTTGCACCGTTATCCTCTTTCAAAAACAAGCACAAGTTCATGAATGAAAGTCTTGATTTTATCAAAATCGGCAATTATGCGGTAATCAATCTGAACAACATGTTTCCTGTTCCGCCAGGTGAACGCTTCTATGTGGACATCGGCAGTCAACGGGATCCGTATTATCGTGATTTACTGCTTGCGGAATACCGCATCATCAAGTCAATTCAGGAAAAAATCCGAAAAAACGCACAGAATGTATATAAAATCAAATTAAGAGACGGCGACAGCACTTCTCTTGCAAAACGATGCAACGATTTCCTTCTTCTGGAAAAAGCATACAACGAATTCATCAGATAAATCTGTAACGGAGGTCCTCATGAAACCCATCACCGAATCCCTCACGAACCGGGAAAAATCCTACCCCATCATCACCGCGCATTCCGGATGCGAAGGTACGCCGGACAACAGCATCGAGCACATCAAAGCCGCCATTGCCAGCGGTGCGGAGTGCTTCGAAATCGACGTTCACGAGCATAACGGCACGCTCTACCTCACCCACGACGAAAAGGGGAACTACGAAGGATGCCCCACCCTCGCGGACTGTTATGCACTCGTTGCCGCGGACGACAGAGTCATCATGCAGTGCGACTGCAAATCGTTCGGACTCGCGAGAAAGTGCGCGGATCTCGCGGCGGAATACGGCATTCAGAACCGCGTTCTCGTGGCAGGCTCCGTGGGATTTGACGAGATTCCCGCCCTTGACGAAACCGAAACCGACTGGTGGCTCGGCATGTGGCATTCCGACCGTGAAGCGGAAGAGCTGACCGAAAACTGCGCGAAGCTCCGCGAAATGGGCGACAAATACCGCATCGTCAACGTGGACGCCGGCATGGTCAACGACTTCATGATCGCGAAAATCCGTGAATACGGCTATCACCTCTCCGTCTGGACGGTGAACAACGAGGCCGATCTCCGACGGTTCCTTGCGCTTGATGTGATCTGGAACATCACCACCCGCACACCGAAACGCGCACTCGAGCTCCGCCGCGAAATCTGCGGGGTCTGACCCAACAAAAGAAGCGGATTCTCTGACATTTCTGCCGGAGATCCGCTTTTTCTATGCAATTTTTCCGCTTATTCTTCCGCGAGGAATTCTTTGAGCAGCGTACAGCGCACAACATGGCGGTCGTTGGCGATCATCTGCTCGAGGACTGACGTCTTGCCGACGAGAATCACCATCTTCGACGCGCGCGTGACGGCAGTGTACAGGAGATTCCTCGACAGCAGCATCGGTGCGCACTGGTACAGCGGGATGATGACGACGGGGTACTCGCTTCCCTGACTTTTGTGTACCGTGATCGCGTATGCGTGGTCGATTTCGTCAAGCTGTGTGAAGTCGAGGATGCACCGCCGCTCGTCAAACTCCACGGTCATGAGGTTTTCCTCGGTGTCGATATCCACAACCACGCCGATGTCGCCGTTGAAGATGCCCATCCCGTTCCGTCCGTCGTCGGTTTCCCATTCGACCGTGTAGTTGTTCTTCGTCTGCATGACGCGGTCGCCGACACGGAAGATGAGATCGCGGGATTTGCGTTCTTTTTTCTGCGGTGCGGGAGGATTGAGTGCCGCCTGAATGCCCATGTTGAGCGTTTCGGTGCCGGACAGACCCTTGCGCGACGGGGTGATGATCTGGATTTTCTGCTGGATGTCCATTCCGTACGTGCGCGGGAGCCGGTTCTGCACGAGATCCACCACGGTGCGCGAGATTTCCTCCTCGCCGTTCCGCCGGATGATGAAGAAATCCGCTTCGATGCTCTTGTTTTCCGTGGACGGCATCTGACCGTCATTGATGCGGTGGGCGTTGGTGACGATCATACTGCTGCCGCTCTGGCGGAAAATCTCCGTGAGCCGCACGGTCGTGAATGCCCCGGATGCGAGAATATCGCCGAGAACGTTCCCTGCCCCAACGGACGGCAGCTGGTCGGAGTCTCCGATGAGGATGAGCCGGGAGCCGTTCTTCATCGCGCGGAGCATGGATTCCATCAGGACGATGTCGATCATGGATGCCTCGTCGATGATGAGCACGTCCGCGTCGATGGTGTTGTCCTCATTCCGCAGGAAACTGGAGCCGACCTCGTCCTGTGCGTCCATTTCGAGCAGGCGGTGGATCGTCTTCGCTTCGTGGGATGTGGCTTCGCTCATGCGTTTTGCCGCACGTCCGGTCGGAGCCGCCAGCGCGATTTCGTAGTCGAGCGAAGTGAAAATGTTGATAAGCCCTTTGATGATGGTCGTTTTACCGGTACCCGGGCCGCCGGTCAGAAGCATGACGCCTCCGGACATTGCCGAGAGCAGTGCCTGACGCTGAGCATCCGCATAAGTGATCCCGGACTGGGCTTCGCACTTCTGAATCAGGAGAACGGAGTCGTCGACCGCCATTTTCGGGCACATCCGGTCGAGTTTTTTCAGTTTTTTCGCCGTGTAGGTCTCCGCATTGTAGTACCGCGGCTCATATACATATCGCGTATTGTTCTTCCGCACCTGCACGAGCGCGATATCCTCACACGCCTTCTCGACGCACTGCACGACGCGTTCGTGGTAATTCTGGTTTCCGTCAAACAGCAGATCGACCGCGCACCGGCAAAGATCGTCAAACGGGAGGCAGGTGTGTCCGGAACGTGAAGCTTCGGTTTTCAGCACATATGACAGCCCGTGGATGATGCGTTCGTCGGAGTCGGTGTCCAGCCCCATGCTCATCGCAATCTGATCCGCGCGGCTGAAGCTGATGCCCCAGAAGTCCTCGCACAGACGGTACGGGTTGTTTTTGATCCGGTCAACCGCCGCGCCGCCCCATTTTTTGTAGATTTTCATCGCGGTCTGCGGCGTGAAGAAATCCTTGCAGAACATCATGACCGCACGGGCGCCGGAGATGGATTTATAGTTTTCGGAAATGGCTTCGGCCTTTTTTTTCGTGATGCCGGAAATGTCCGTGAGCCAGTCGGGGTGATTCTCGATGACGTCAAAGGTGTCGGTGCCGAACATTTCGACGATTTTCTGTGCCGTTTTCGGGCCGATTCCCTTGACCGCACCGGACGCGAGATAGCGAAGGATGTCCCCCTGCTCCGCCGGCAGTTTTTTCTCGTAGCTTTCCGCCGCGAACTGACGTCCGTAGACCTTGTGCGTCATCCATTTGCCGGTACAGGTGATTTTGTCGCCCTCCGCGAGGTACGGAATGATCCCGGTAACCGTGACGGGATGTCCCTCCGTGTCCTCGAGCTCGCAGACGATGTATCCGTTTTCCTCGTTCTGGTAGATGATGGAGTCCACGATTCCGGAGACGGTTTCGGGATCCTGCGGCGCTGTATTCATTTTCTGCTGGTTCATATCCGTCTCCTTTCGGTGAATCAGGATGAAAATCGTGGAATCCGGGTGTCCGAACTCCACGATGTCACAGGTTTCTTAGAATTCTCAGAAATTGAAGGTAGCCTTGATGTCGTCAGCGAAGTCAACCTGTTCCCACGGAGCGTTCAGGTCTTCTCTGCCCATGTGACCGTATGCGGCAAGATCGCCGTAGATGGGTCTTCTGAGGTCGAAGCGGCTGATGATTGCTGCGGGACGCATGTCGATCTTTTCGGTGATATAGTCGGCGATTACGAGGTCGTCAACCTTGCCGGTGCCGAAGGTGTCGAGCATGACGGATACGGGACGTGCCACGCCGATTGCATATGCAAGCTGAACTTCGCAGCGGTCAGCAATACCGGATGCAACAACGTTCTTTGCGATGTAGCGTGCCATGTAGGCAGCTGACCTGTCTACCTTCGTAGGGTCCTTGCCCGAGAAAGCGCCGCCGCCGTGTGATGAGTG
>JAFTPW010000179.1:0-3148 GCA_017463075.1 Clostridia bacterium | reverse complement strand
TCAGATTGTAGTACTTGTGATAGTCCGCAACCTGCTTCTTCACGATTTCCACATCCTGTTCGGTCAGCTTGTTCGGGTCAAGCTCGTAGCCGAACGTCCCCCACATCGCCACGTTGCCCTTGGTTTCGAAACCGGTGCGGCGGCTCATGGAAACGTGCGCACCCATCGTGGATGCCGGATAGCACATGGACGTACCGAACTGGATTGCGATTCTCTCGAGCGCGTCGGTGTTGTCGGATGCCCAGATCTGGGGAGAATAGTACAGCATACCGGGGTCAAACCGTCCGCCGCCGCCGGAGCAGTTTTCGAGAAGGATGTCCGGGAAGGTGGTGACCAAGCGGTTCATGAGGTCGTAGGTACCCAGCACGAAGCGGTGGAAGATTTCCTCGCCGCGCGGAGCTCCGAGAAGTGCGCTTCCGGCTTCGGAAATGTTGCGGTTGAAGTCCCACTTGACATAGTCGATCTTGTACTTGGACAGCACGTCGTACATCTGCTGGAAGATGTTGTCGCGGACATCCTCACGGGACATGTCGATCACGTACTGACGGCGTGCAATGGACTTGTCGCGGTTGGGAACGTGGATGCACCAGTCGGGATGCGCGCGGTAGAGGTCGGAATCGGGCGAAATCATCTCGGGCTCGTACCAGATACCGAACTTCAGACCCAGCGCGTTGACACGGTCGATGAGCACACCGAGACCGCCGGGCAGCTTGTCTTCGTTCACGTACCAGTCGCCGAGGGAGCAGTTGTCACTGTTGCGCACACCGAACCAGCCGTCGTCCATGACGAGCATTTCGATGCCGACTTCCTTGGCACGTTCCGCGAAGGAAACCAGCTTGTCGGTGTCGAAGTTGAAGTACGCCGCTTCCCACGAGTTGATGAGGAGAGGACGCTTTTCGGTCTTGTATCTGCCGCGGACAAGGTTGCCAAGGTACAGACGGTGGAAGGTGCGGGACATTTCGCCGATACCCTCATTGGTGTAAACGAGAACCGCTTCGGGCGTCTGGAATTCTTCGCCGGGCTCGAGATGCCACGTGAAGCCGTCGGGGTTGATACCGATGTTCACACGGGTGGTTTCGTAGTAGTCGCAGTCCGCGGTGATGTCAAAGTTGCCGGAATAAACGAGGTTGAAGCCGTAAACTTCGCCCTGATCCTCGTTCGCACCGCGCTTCACCAGAGCCGCGAAGGGGTTATGATAGTGGGAGGAAGAACCTCTCGTGGAGGAAATGGAGGTGTGACCGTGCTCGAGCCTGGAGATGGACATGTTTCTCTCAGCGTTCCATCTGCCGTAGAGGTGGTACATGTCGTAATCCATGTCGGTCAGGGAAACGGACGCGGAGTAAACCTTCTCAATGTCCATCGCACGGTCGGAGGTGTTCGCAATCCGCACGGACTTGGTCATCGCACCGAGCTTTTCGAATACGGTGTAGATGAGCGTTGCCTCAGCCCCCGTCGTGTTGTCGCGGGTCAGAATTTCCAGCGTCGTGCATTCGTCCTCAGTGTTCGCATAGGTCGCGGGCAGATCCTTGAGCGCAGGCTTGCCGGCGTAGATTTTGTGGCTCACGTAGCGCAGGTCGGTGCAGTCGTTGCCGTCGGCATTGCGGATCGCGACAGCAGTCTTGCGGAAGTCACCGACGCCGAAGCCGGAATATTCCAGCGGATATACGTCAGCGGAGTAGGAGCCCTCGTTCACGGACGCATTGGCAGGCGAGAAGGAAGAGAACCAGTCGCGGAAGCAGTATCCGTCGAGCGGCAGATCCGGAATCTTCGCACCGTAGTAGGGATTGAGGAGAATCCCCTGCTCGAATACCTGCACCACGTAAGTGGAAGTCAGCGTATCCAGCTTGAAGTATTTCCCCTGTTCGAGATAAGAAATAGGCATAAAAATGTCTCCTTGCGGTGTATTTTTGTTGATTCTATTATGCCATATCCGCCGCGGAAAAGCAAGCGGTTTTCGTGATTTTTGCACACAACCGTCATGGTATCCGCCAAAAACATCTCCCGCGCCGCAGATAGGTTCGTCGCTGTGAGGTCTATCTTGAATCGGCGGCAGGAGCAAGCCCCTGCGTTTTTCGCGGATGTTATGCGTCATCGCCGGGGCGTGTGGTTTGGAATTGTTCGGCGGTTACCCGCAAGGGGCAACCCTACGGTTCAGGCGAACGTTCCGTCAACAGAAACGAAGTAAATCCACACCGCGCCGCAGGCTGAAATTTATGGAGCAAATCCAGTGACACATCCCCAAGATCAGTGCCCGAAACGGTTCAGTCTCGCCGCCGCAGGCTGAGTTTACCAAGGGAAATGAGTGTCCCGTACGATAAAGGAAAATCGCTCAACCCTACAACTGCACGTTATAAATCCCTCGCCCGGCGGAGCCTTGGGTCCAGGCACTCCTGGTTGCCGAATCGAGAGCCCGGCAACGGAGGGTTCTCGCGCCGCCTGCGCAGGGCTACAAATTAAATTCGAAAAGCGGAGCTTTTCTACCTTCTAATTATACAAAACCCCTTGCAAACGCCATGAAATCTGTGCTATAATATAAAGTACGAATTTCCAAAAATAAAATTTATCTATAAAAATACAGGAGACCCCATCATGCAGTGGACATCCGTCAATGACCTGAGAGAAAAATACCTCTCTTTCTTTGAATCGAAGGGTCACTTAAGACTCCCTTCCTTCCCCCTCGTTCCCCAGAATGACAAATCCCTCCTTCTCATCAACTCCGGTATGGCTCCCATGAAGAAGTTCTTCACCGGCGAAGTTGACCCCCCGAGAAAGCGCGTCACCACCTGCCAGAAGTGCATCCGTACCCCTGACCTTGAGAGAGTAGGCCACACCGCACGCCACGGTACTTTCTTCGAAATGCTCGGCAACTTCTCCTTCGGCGACTACTTCAAGGATCAGGCGATTCCGTGGGCTTGGGAATTCCTCACCGAAACACTTGAGATCCCCGGCGAGCTCCTCTATCCCTCCATTTACGAAGAAGACGACGACGCGTTCGAACTCTGGAACAAGAAGATCGGCGTTCCCGCTGAAAGAATCATCCGCCTCGGCAAGGAAGACAACTTCTGGGAACACGGCACCGGACCCTGCGGACCCTGCTCCGAAATCTACTTCGACCGCGGTCTGAAGTACGGATGCGGCAAGCCCGACT
>JAFTPW010000178.1:0-8488 GCA_017463075.1 Clostridia bacterium | reverse complement strand
GACCCTATTCGCCCGCGCCGTGGAGAGATTGCGGGATTTCGTTGCCTGAATTGTTCGTTGGGTTTGGCTCACGCGCGCCGGAGAGGATACCGTCCGTTACGTAGGGTTGATCCCTTGCGGTCAATCGTCAAACAACCCCAACCATCTCCGCGTCCATGTACAACTCACAATCCATTCATCCCGCATCATGCATTCCCCAGTCTCACTCTCGCCTTTGCCTGTCTGAGCTTCTTTCTGATCCTGTCGTCCTCGATGCGGCTCAGGTCCAGTGTGCGCAGCTCGATCCGTCTCATGAATTCCGTCTCCGGCGGCAGGTTCCGCAGAAGTGCGGTGAATTTCCACCAATGCAGGGGTGTCACGGTCAGGTCAATCCCGTAGGTCTGCCAGAATCCGGCGAAGATGGCGTCCCAGTCGGCGGCAAAATCGAACACCGGTCCGCTCTGTTTTCCGGATTCACGCACGGTTTCACCGCAGGACGCAAATTGTGTGACCGCCTCACCGAACGCTGTCATCCACTCAGGATTCCGATGAAAAACCGGTGTTTTGAGGACAATTTTCGCCGCGATCTCCAGTTTTTTCTCAATCGGGAGTTTTTCTTCGCCGAACAGGCCTGTGATGAGGATCCACCTCCGGAAATCACAGTGCACAGGGAGAGTTTCCCCGAGAACTGTGATTCCGCCGGGCAGAGTGTGTGTCAGCAGCTCCACTTACGCGGACGCCTCGCCGATGTTTTCCAGTGTGCCGAGGTATTTTTTCTCAATCGACTGACACAGTTTTGAGAACGCCTCGACCTGGTGGTTGACGAAGACGATGAAATCGATGTACCGCAGCGTGTACTGTTCCGCGGAGTGACGCTGACCGCAGATTTCCGTACCCGCGCCTTCGCCGAAGACGTTGTCGAAAAAGTCCCCGATCATGCGGCAGTGATGTTCAATCGTCCCGCCGACCTCTGTGATTGCCTCGCCTTCGCCGCATTCACCGCAGAGCACGGTCAGGGCGCGGTTGAGCTTCTTCATGCATTCGCTGTCGCTGACGTCGAAATAAAATTCCCGCCCGCTCACGTTCCAGTTGTGTTCCATACCCATTCTCCTTTATAAGTTAAGTTTTAGTTGAGCTTGTTCGATAACCCCATGGAAAGCAATCTCCGTAGGGCGGTGCCTTGGTGCCGCCGTAGAGTCAGCCTAACCCTGCGGATCGTTTATTTCTGTTTTTTAATCCAGTTATCAAACCTGTTTATTGATTTACTCAGCGAAGGTTCCCGCGGACTTGACGAAGGTACCGGTGACAATATCGCCCACCGCCTTCATGGTGCCGGTATAGCAGAGCGCGTCCGTGCCTTCACCGCATTCGTCGGGAATGACGGAGTAGGTTCTTTTGACGGCGCGGTAGACCCCGGAAGTTGTGGTTTCATCGAACAGATCGACGCACAGAATCTCAACCTTCGCGTCCTCTCCTACCTGCTCGTGATCGGTGATTTCCCGGATCTTTCCGATGGCGGCATTTCCGCTGTACACTTCGAATTCGTAGTCGATCACCGGCGCATACCCGGTCACATCCGTTCTCTTGGTGATTTCGTGGATGTAGCGTCTCTGGTAGCTGACCGCGTTCTTGGATTCGGTGAATTCCGTAAATCCCTCGCCGATGAGGGTCCATACAGGCTTGTCCGCGGTGCCGGTATTCATGTAATGCTGTCTGTCAGCTCTTTTTACAATTGCCATTTCTTACTCCTTTTTCTCTCGTTGATACCGCATGACATAGGAGCCGCGGTATTCTTCGTCCCCGTTTTCGTAAATCGCCGACTTGAACGGAGGTGAGGTGACTTCAATCCCGAATTCATCGGGCTGACGGTATGCGAGCTGATTGGCAATCTGCACATACATATCCATTGCACGCATTCTCGCCCCGACCGATCTGCCGTCGCACCGGATCCGCACCTCAAAGGGCAGGGACACGATCTTTGACCCGTCGACGTAGGTTTTCTCCGATCCGCCCGACGTCATCCACAGGGACGCGCAGTCATCCCGCCACGTTTCGGGAACGAACCGCATACCCAGCCCTGCCTGATTGAAGTATTCGCACAGGGTCTGGGGAATTCTGTATTCAATCACCGGGATTCCCTCCTTTCCGGACTTCCCATCCGCAGGGCATCCGCGACGGCATGAGCCGCAGTCCTCCGCCACGACTCAAAATCCGCCGCCTTTGCCGCATCAAACCATCGTGCGGTGGCATGGGGATGGTGTTTTTTATTGAAGCTTCGGTTCGCGTAGTAGCATTCCGCCGCATGAGGAGCCGACCACGTGACCGAACCCGCCGTTCCGCTGCCGGATGCATGTCCGGATCTGCACAGCTGACCGGTTTTATACGGCACAAACGGCTCACACGACGCGAGCACTGCGCTCTCAAGCTGTCTCACCGCCGACGGGAGCTTTCTCGCCAGATTCTCTTCCGACAGCGGCGACTGCCAGTTCACTGCAACACGGATCATACTCACCTCAGCTTCAGGCGCACATGCCCGAGATCCCCGTCGGCGGTGAAGTACCCGGCTTCCGCGACTCTGAGCGTACGGTAATTGCCGAGCACGACGACGTCCCCGTACTTCGGATACGGCATCCTGCACGCATTCCCGGACGCATCGGTGCAGGTGCTCAGCCCGGTGAAGAAATACACCGTTGTTGTGCCGTCCTCAGTCATATCGGGGTCGACAGCGAACACCTCGCGCACCATGACATTCGTGAGGGTATAATCCTCATAGTCCGCCTCCTCTGCGTGATCCATCAGATAGGAGCGGTATTTTACTTTATCCGTGAGAAACCCGGTCATATCACACCCACCTGCACAGCAGTCCTTCGTTTTTCAGAATCGCGAGAGCTTCCGGTGCGATGGGATGTCCGCCGACCGTGATACAGGCATTCTGCGCGGACTCCGCATAGGTAACGCTGACGTCGCCCACGGACCGGCTTTTCACGGGAGTTCCGGTGCGGGATGCGTCAAACTCCGCCTGAATCTGCGCGGCTTTCTCGACGGCGCTCCATTTCTCCGCGGTCATGGTATCCGCATTGATCGGGAAAATGAGGGAGAGGAGCAGTTCGACTCCCTCATTCACGGTATTTGTGGTATCACTCATATGCACTGCTCCTTTCGTTATCAGGTCATATAGCGGACAGCGAGCTCGGGATAGATGGTCTTGAACGCGTAGAGGACGTCCATGGAGAGCATTTCGCGCTTATACTGCATATCGTAGCCTCTTACGACGCGGAGGGAGATGCCGTTGTAGGTAGTGACATAGGATTCCACGCCTGCGGGAGTCTGGAGAGGTCTGGTGATGAACGCGAACGCATCGGGATGGAAGACGAGGTTTGCCTCATGTGCGCCGATGAGCTCGACGGTCTCGGACGCGGATGCGGTGACTGCGGGGTAAATTTTGACGTCACTGCCCGCGGTCGCGGAGATTGCGGCATCCGCCATGACGGTATAGGTACCGCCGCCGATGACGAGGATATCGCCGTGCTTGAGCTTGCCGGCAGCAGAGCCCTTGATCTTGACGGTGGCAGCGTCGGTGGCGTTTTCGGTGAGGCTGAGGGAGCCGGCGTATGCATTGGTATGCTGGCAGACTGCCTGGGACATATAGTTTTCGATGCCGAAGACCTTGCCGATGCATCCGGTACGGAGAGCCGCAGAGGATCCGCACTTTTCCGCATTGACGAGCGCGGGAATCTGCTTGAGTGCGGCAGTGGAGATGGGAGACCACACAGCGCATCTCTTGCCGGCGGGAACCTTATTCATGTCCATGTAGCAGGACGCGGTTGCGAGGGCATCAAGATCGGTGGGCGGAACACCGGGAGTACCGGCGGCATAGGGGATATCCTTATACAGCGCAAGGCCTTCCGCGTTGATCTTTTCCGCGAGAGCCGCAGCTGCCGGTTCAATGAAAAGCTTGACAATGGAGTCAAAGTCGCACGCGGCTTCAATGGCGTCCACCTGCATGTCAACGGTCGCGAGATGATCGAGCTTGACATCCACCGTGTTCTTCTGCATCGCCTGCGGAGTCACGCCGCTGTTTGCATCAAATTCCTCAGCCTTCAGAAATACCGGACATCTCACAGACACCGTGTCACCCTGCTTCGCCGCAGAATTTCCGCCGACATTCTCCTTATACACCAGATTCGGAAATACCAGATTGTCAATCAGTCTCGGAAGGGTCTCTCTCGCAATCTGCTTCACACTTACTTCAAATCTTGCCATAGTTCATGTTCCTTTCTTGGTTTGTTGAAATTTTTAGTTTTTGGGGGGTACGCGGCTTTTTTGGAAAAAAGCCTGGCAAAAAACTTTCGACTGACGGGGTTTTGATTCACTACGGGGAGTAATCTGATATGATCCCGTCAGCTTCGGGGGATTTTTCTTGGACGACGTTTTATTTAAACCGATTTTTCAGCGGTCTACGCGGACAATTGCGGGTTGTACTTGAGGGTGCGATGCCATCGGATGCGTACCAATGTATCAGAAATTCGTTAATACGGCAGCTAGGGACCTCCGAGACCCTATCTGCCCACGCCGTGGAGCGATTGCGGGATTTAGTAGCGAAAATTGTTCGTAATCCGGGCTCACGCGCGCCGGAGAGGATACCGTTAAATTACGTAGGGTTGATCCCTTGCGGTCAACCGTTGAAAAATCCACACCGTACTCGCCGGGGAGGGTTCCGTAGGGCGATGCCTTGGTGCCGCGTCAGACAATCCTGTCTCAACGATATTTCCGCGCACCGGCTCCCGCTTGATTCATTCCCGCTCACATCCTCTTCACAACCTTATAATACTCCGCGTCGCCCATTGAGTCCGTATCCGGGACGTCGTTTCCGTGATGCGCGCCCCATTTCACGGGGGATGCCGTATTCTGCTGAGGCTGTGCCGCCGTCTCGAACAGGTACGGATCGGACTCGCGCAGGGCTTCAATCTGCTCGGAGATTCCGTGGACGCCGTCCTCATCGACGGAGATTTTTCCGTGATCGAGCACGCGTTCCATGAGGGCACGGTTCTTCACGCCGGCACGTTCCAGCTCCCGCTCGAGGGCGAAATTCTTTTTCAGATCGGTGATTTTCCCGTCGTACTCCGCTCTGACTGCGGCAAGGTCACCGAACTCCGCGCCCGCATCCGTGAGCTTCACCATCAGCTCCTCAAACGACAGTCTCCCGTCACCGAACAATTCCTTCAGATCCATTCTCACACCTCCTTTCGTCAGAGAATCCACTTCTGCCGGAACTCATCCGCCGTCATCACGCCCGCCTGCACCTCAGCGAGATCCCGTGCGCGTTCACTGTCGGAGTCCGCGAAGTATGCGTCGTCAAACTGCACCCGCACACCGGCACCGCGGTCAATTCCCAGCCCGTACACCTCTGCACCGATCCACAGGAGCACCCGGATGACGCGGCGCACGAAACGCTCGACGTTTTTCTGATGCTTGACGGCATTCTGGCGCATGTCCTGTCTCTCGCCCATGTACTGGGTCGCGGTGAGCTTGGCACGTCCGTCCGAGGCGGAGAATGCGTAATGATGGCATCCCAGACCGCACCGGAAGGAGAGATAATTGAGCTGGCACTGGACGGCTTCGGCGTTTTCGGCGGTTCTGAGATCGGGATTGTGCTCCGTAATCATGGGGTTATCGCTGAAATCGCCGTCGCCGAGGGTCACGAAGAGCTGCTGTGCCACGTCGTCCGGGGTGAAGACATTGCCATGCGCATCGCGGCTGACGAGGGACTGGCTGATGAAGACCTTCTTCCCGCCGAGCTTGAGGTCACGGCAGAAATTGTTGAACGCCAGATCCACACCGCGGAGGCAGTCCTCGGCGTCATGGAACACACTCACGCCCATCCCGCAGTTGTTTTCGACGGGATTGAGGATGTTCGGCGTCAGCACCGCGAAGAGCGGAATCGGAGAGTGTGTCCGGATGACTTCCTCGCAGGGACCGCCCGCCTTTTTCACGAGCTTTCCGTTTTCCCTGCCGAAGAATTCGTTGCGGATCACGTACCCGTCGTCTTCCATGCGGTGGCTTTCGAGGTAGATATACGGCTCGCCGCGGTACATGCCCTCGGAGACGAACGCCGCTTCGGTGATCTCGCCGTTTTTCACGCTGAGCGGAATGATGTGCGCCCCGTCGATCCATTCCAGCTCAACGCCGCATCCGTCCGGGATGATTTTCCCCTTCACATCCGCTCTGCCGTGAATCCGCACGATGACCGCACCCGTCCCGACCGCGAACGCACGCTCGACAAGCTGATTGGCACGGGTGAGGAAGTCGTTTTCCGCAAATGCCGCCTTCACAAATTCCTCGCCCGCCGCATCGTCCACGGCAAATCTGCACCGGTCATTGAGCAGAAGCGCCGCCCAGTCCTCGCAGATTTTCTTCGCCATGTTCATGCGGTAGAGGGATCGCTTCACTGCACCGCCGCCCGGGGTATGTTCGCTGTATTCGTGGAACGATTTGCAGTGACCGCGCCACCACGAATCCCACACGGCGATTTTCTGACACATGGGACTCACACCCACGCCCAGCATTTCCAAAATTTCCTGTTCCAAATGTACCTCCTGTAAATAAACTTTAGGCAATACCGCACAGTTCTGGTGGTACAGTTGCGCTGTCAGATTTTTCGGCAGTCTAAACAAATTGAGGCGGCAAGAGTGACTCCTCTGCCAACGAAATTTGTGACGAATGCCGGAAAAGATGCAAGCAAATGTGCCGCCAAGGCGTTAGCCGGGAATTGTGCGGTGTTGCCTTCACTTCATCGAAGTCATATACCGCTCCACGGCGTACTCAAACGCGTCGAGGATGTCAATATCCGTCGAGAAATTGTCGAGCCGCTTGTCGCCATCCGCGTTTTCATCCCACACCGCTGAAGCAAGACCCGCACGGAGCAGGACGCACTCCTTTGTGAGCGAAAACCGCCCCGACGACATCAGCGTATTCACGAACGCGATGCGGTCAACAATCGGACGCTTTGCCGAATCCATGACCCGCACGCCGCCGTCGTTTTCCTGCACGTACCGTCTGAGTCCGTTGATGAGATACTGCGCCTCACTGTCGGCGAAGACGTATCTGATCCGCACGCCCGGGTATCTCTGCCGCAGGTCTGCAAGAAATCGCCCGAACTCCACGTTGATCCGCGAGGAGTCAATCTCACCCTTGCCGCCCGCCACTGCATGTTCTCCGATGACTGTGATGCCGCTGTGTCTGAGAAATGCCGCCGCCGCGAAGGTTGTGCGTGACCTGTTTCCGCCGAAGTCCACGCCGATGTTCACGAAATCAATCTCGCCGGGGTCAACCGTGTCCCGCGTGAACTTTGCCGGATCGTCCGCGAACAGACGGTAGATCAGACCTTCCGCCGCACAGCGCTGACCGAGGATGTCCCGCCGGTACCACACGCTCGCCGGATCGTACTGCGCCGTGATCTCGCGGATTCGCTCCTCCGGAATCACCGGGTTGTCGAAAATCGTGAAGTGCGCGTAGTTGTAGTACCCGGGATTTTCGTCCGCCATCGCCTCGTACCGGTCGAGATAGTCCGTGTAGATCGGCGAGGACGGGGACGACGGGTTCAGATCCCAGAAAATCCGCCTTTCCCGTGCCGCCAGCTGACGGTTGAACGCCTCACGGATGAACGAATCCGCGTGGAGATTGATCTCTGTGGCGATCCACATTCCGTAGGAGTTGCCGCGGATCTTCTTGTAGCTGTCCGCGTTCTTCCCTCCGGCAAAAATCACAATCCTCTCACCGCGTTTCGTATGCACCGCAAGCGCTTCGTTGTCCCGGTATCTCGTCCAGCGGCACCGTCCCTTGAAAATGTGCTCGAGCCCCAGACCGTTGCATTCGCCGAGATTCATCTTCGCGTTGCCGAGCGTGGATCCGGTCGCAAGATGGAACCGGTCGGGCGAATCCTCGAGCAGTGCCGCAAACACGAACACGTTGTCGACCGTCTTGCCCGCCCTGACCGCACCCTCGGCAACGTTGATTACCGAATGATACGCACGCCGCATGTACGCCCGGTGACGTTCTCCGAAGATGTAGCTCATTCGACGCCTCCGAAAATTTCGTCCCGCACCGCGCTGAGTTCCTCGGGAATCTGTACCGCATCCGCACCGTGACGCTTGTTCCAGATTTCAAAATACAGCTTGATCGCCGGGATGTTCCCGCTTTTCGCCGTATTCAGAAGGGACGTCCAGACGTACGGTGCATCCGCTTCCGCAAATCCGCGTGCGAGGGATGCGGCGTATTCCGAAAACCTGCCGTCCCGCACCCATTCCGTGAATTCCTCCTCGGTGACTGCGTACTGTGCGAGGATTTCCTCCACCGGCTTCCCGGAGCGCACCATGGCGTATGCCACATCGCACTGACGCTTTCCGATGTTCCCTCCCAAAGTTCCGTTTTCTGTATTCACCGGCTGCCTCCTTTCTTTCTGCTGTGTTTTCCGCTGTGCTTATAGTATATCACATCGAACACCTGTTTG
>JAFTPW010000177.1:0-9133 GCA_017463075.1 Clostridia bacterium | reverse complement strand
CTTCAGAAGCGGGTACATGCCTTCTTCGAGATGCCAGTACGCGTCATCCATCGCGAGACTGCCGCCGCACAGGGTTTCGTAGGACGCTGCCTTGCCGATGCCGTTGTGTTCCTTGCCGCATCCGGTGAGGTAGTAGACGTTTTCGAGCTTTCTGACCTTGGAGTCGCCGCCCGTGATCGCATTTCCGGAGCCGCCTTCATGGGTGACGGATCCGAGCTGGATTACATTTTTGAGGGAACCGAGGTCGGATGCACGGATACGCCCGATCAGACCGCTCGTATAGTTGGCGTTGCCGTTGTTGTCGCCGGTGACCTGCACATTCGTGAAGATATTGGTGATGTGGATGGTCTCGTTGGTGCATCCGGTGTAACTCTGTGTACGGCACTGTCCGATCAGAGAACCGATCCCGAGGATATCGCCGGATTCGTTCTCCACATTCAGCGCACCGGAGATGATTGCGATATTGTCAACGACCGCATTGCCGGAAACCTGTCCGCAGAGGATACCGTAGGTTGCCGAGCCTTTCGCATTGCCGGTGACCTCCGCGTCCTTCAGAATGAGGTTCTTGATGACCGCCGGATCGTTTTTACTCTTGGAACCGACAGAGCCGAACAGACCGACATGAACGCGGTCGGTATCGCTGACGGTAATATTCAGACCGATGATGGTATGTCCGCGGCCATCGAACGTGCCGGTGAAGACATTGTTTCCTTCGACGATGCCGCATTCACTTTCGGAACCGCCGATGGGAGTGAAATTGCTGACTTCGGAAAGATCGATATCCGCAACGAGGAAATAGTCCCCGTCAAGCGGGTATTTTCTGTTTGTCCCGATTCTTGCCAGCTCATCCGCAGATTCGATCGTAATTCCGTCGAGCTCATCCGCGTCACTGTCAATCGTGCCGTCCGGTTTGATTTCAACCGCAGTCTCTTCTTCAACGGGCATATCCGAACTGTTTGCAGATGGATCCGTCACAGCGGAGTCCGAAACAGCGTTGGTATCAGGATCAACGGGCGGAGCTTTCTCACAGGACAGAAATGTACCTGTGAGCATGAGCACCGCCGCCAGCAGAGTCGTCACCGATTTCCGGAACGGGGAGTTAACCTTTTTCATTCGTGAAAGCCTCCGATTGTTTTAATAATGTCAGATAACTCAATCATTGATTGGCTGATTAGTCAAAATGTTATGCAATCATTTTAACGGATTTCCTGCAATGATTTCAATGCTTTTTTGTTAAATTTACATTGCTGTATCTGGGAAAAATTCGCAAGCATCAAATCATGATTTGCAGAATAAAAAAACACCACCGCTGATAGTGCAGTTTACACTGTTCACAGCGGTGGTTATCTCAATAAAGCATCATGGATTCACATCCGAATCTCGCCCAATCCGCCCCACTTCTGGTCTTTTTCACTCAGCACAAGCGGAGTACCGTCGCTGAGCGTATATCTTTCGGCGGATGCGCTACCGCGGTAGGTACCGTTCACTCCCGGCCATTCAATGCCGATTGCGGGATCGTTCCATGCAAGACCGCCTTCGTCACCGGGATGGTAGAAATCGTCGCATTTATAGCAGAACTCCGCGGTTTCACTCAGCACCAGAAAGCCGTGGGCGAATCCCTGCGGAATCAGAAACTGCTTTTTGTTTTCTTCCGTCAGCAGAACGCCGTGCCACTTCCCGTAGGTTTCGGAACCGGGGCGAAGGTCAACCGCAACGTCGAACACGCTTCCCTTTATGGCACGGACGAGCTTGGTCTGCGGATACTGTTTCTGAAAATGCAGACCGCGCAGAACGCCCTTGACCGACATGGACTGGTTGTCCTGAACGAAACCGATCTTCAGTCCCGCTTCTTCCATATCATGCTGATTGTATGTTTCCATGAAGTAGCCGCGTGAGTCACCGTGAACGGCAGGTGTTATGATGCAGAGTCCTTCAATCCCCCCGACATTCTTTTCAACTGTAATCTGTCCCATGATTATTCCTCGATTTCTTTCAGATATCTGCCCAGTGCATCCTGCCAGTCCGGCAGCGTCTGGAATCCCATCTCCGTCAGCTTTGACTTATCCATCCGGCTGTTTGACGGTCTGGCGGCTTTGGATAAACCGTATTCTTCCGTTGTAACCGGGACAACCTTCGTGTCATAACACGCCTGCCGGAAAATCTCGCATGCAAAATCATACCAGCTGATATAGCCGCCTTCGTTGGTTGCGTGATAGGTGCCGTATTTTTCGGTTTCAATCATATCCGCAAGAAGCCGCGCAAGATCCGCCGTATAAGTGGGTGTACCGATCTGGTCATTGACAACGCGGAGCGTATCGTACTTCTTTCCGAGATTCAGCATGGTTCTGACGAAATTTTTCCCGTTCTTTCCGAAGACCCATGCGATTCTGACGATGAAATACTGCTCCAATGCGTCTCTGACTGCCTGTTCCCCTTCCAGCTTGGTCTTCCCGTACACGTTCAGAGGCATGTAGTTTTTGCAGTCGGGCTTCCACGGCTCCGTTCCCTGTCCGTCGAAAACGTAGTCGGTGGAGATATACATCATCCGGCATCCCGCTTCCCTGCAAGCTGCCGCGATATTGGCAGTTCCGTTTACATTGACCGCGCGGACGGTTTCTTCCATATCTTCCGCCATATCCACCGCTGTCCACGCAGCACAGTGAATCACCGCGTCGGGCATGGTCTGCTTGATCGTATTCCCGACGGCATCTGCATCGGTAATGTCGAGCAGAATATCACATTCGCCCTGTACATCCGAGCCGACTGCTGTATGACCGCGTTTTTTCAGTTCCTTCATGACGTCGTAACCGAGCTGACCTCCGACGCCTGTTACCAATATCTTCATATCAATCACCGATTCCCGTACATTCTTTCATAGTAGTCGCGGTATTCGCCGGAAACAATGGTCTCCCACCATTCCCGGTTATCGAGATACCACCGGATCGTTTTCTGAATCCCGTCCGCAAACTTTGTCTCCGGCAGCCAGCCAAGCTCCTTGTGAATCTTGGTAGGATCAATGGCGTATCGCATATCGTGCCCCTTCCGGTCAGTCACGTATGTAATCAGGCTTTCCGGTTTACCGAGCGCCTTGCAGATCATGCGGACAATATCAATATTGCGCATTTCGTTGTGACCGCCAATGTTGTAAACTTCGCCGACGCGTCCTTTGTGCAGGATCAGGTCGATCGCCTTACAGTGATCCTCAACGTACAGCCAGTCACGGACGTTCAAGCCGTTGCCGTAAACCGGAAGAGGCTTGTCCGCCAGAGCATTGGCAATCATCAGCGGAATCAGCTTTTCCGGGAAATGATACGGACCGTAGTTGTTGGAACAGCGGGAGATCGTGACCGGCAGTCCATAGGTACGGTGATACGCCATGACCAGCAGATCCGCCGATGCTTTTGAAGCGGAATAGGGCGAGCTGGTATGGATGGGCGTATCTTCGGTGAAGAACAGATCCGGACGATCCAGCGGAAGATCGCCGTAAACCTCATCGGTGGAAACCTGATGATAACGGGTGATACCGTATTTCCGGCAGGCATCCATCAGAACCTGCGTGCCGAGAATATTGGTTTGCAGGAATACCTCGGGATTCTCAATGGACCGGTCGACATGGCTTTCCGCCGCGAAGTTCACCACCATGTCGGGATGTTCTTCCTCAAACAGCCTGTAAACACCCGCACGGTCGCAGATGTCCAGCTTCACGAACCGGAAATTCGGATGCTCCATCACCGAAGCCAGCGTAGCCAGATTGCCGGCATACGTGAGCTTGTCCAGACAGATAACTCGATACTCCGGGTATGTATTCAGCATATGGAAGATAAAATTACTTCCGATAAAACCGGCACCGCCGGTAACGATAATCGTCATATGATTCACCTGTCGATATATTTTCCGTCAAGGACGTCCTTCAGGTACTGACCGTACTGATTCTTTTTCAGCACCTCGTAGATTTTCATCACGTCATCCCGTGTGATCCATCCGTTCAGATACGCAATCTCTTCCAGACAGCCGATTTTACGGTGCTGGTGGGTTTCCATCGTCTTGACAAAATTTGTTGCGTCCGCGAGACTCTCGTGGGTACCGGTATCCAGCCATGTAAAGCCCTGTCCCAGCAGCACCACGTTCAGTTCGCCCTGCTCGAGATAAATCCGGTTCAGATCGGTGATTTCCAGTTCGTTCCGCTTGGACGGCCTGAGTCCCTTCGCATACTCCACAACACGGTTATCATAGAAATAGATTCCCGTCACGCAGTAATTGCTTTTCGGATGCTCCGGTTTCTCTTCAATGGAAACGGCATGTCCATCTGCGTCAAACTCCACGATGCCGAACCGCTCGGGATCATCGACATAGTACCCGAAAATTGTGGCACCCTGCCCGTTTTCAGCGTTGTGGACCGCATCGCGAAGCCGTTTCTGCAGACCGTGCCCGGCGAAAATGTTGTCTCCGAGGATCATCGCGACCGTATCGTTTCCGATGAAGGTTTCACCAATGATGAATGCCTGCGCCAATCCATCCGGACTGGGCTGTTCGGCATACTCAAGACGAATCCCAAGCCTGCTGCCGTCCCCAAGAAGCTCCCGGAACCGCGGCAGATCCTGCGTAGTGGAGATGATGAGTATTTCGCGTATTCCCGCATCCATGAGAACGGACAGCGGGTAGTAAATCATCGGTTTGTCATAAACCGGCAGAAGCTGCTTGGATGTGACCATCGTCAGCGGATACAACCGCGAACCGGATCCCCCGGCCAGTATGATGCCTTTCATGTGGTGCGTTCACTCCTTTACAATCATATGCACGAAATAACAATTCTTCTTATATGACTATATTCACTGTTCAATGTATAATTACAAAACAATCAATCGTATGCATCATTAATCAGTGGTAATTTACCCCGATATCACCTCAAAAGCTAATCCTAAACACCATATATTACGCATGCAAACATATGGCAGCTAAGTTTACAATATCGTTTAATCAAGACAATCCAGTTGTAATAATCTCTTTCCCTTCATCACCCAATCCGCAAATTCGCGTACGGCACCGCGTCCACCGTCGCGGCGGCAGACATAATCCACTTCTGCGATCACTTCATCCATTGCATCCGCAGGACATGCCGTCACACCACAGTACGCGATGCACTCGAGGTCATTCGTGTCGTCTCCGATATATGCGATTTCCTCCGGTGCGGCGTTGTATTTGCCGGCAATCTCCTTCAACCTGGCGAGCTTGTCCGAGATGCCCTGATGCACCTCCGTGACTTTCAGCTCCGCGGCGCGGTTTTTGACGATGTCCGACGATTTGCCGGTGATGATGACCGGGACGATTCCGCATACGGGCAGTTCGTGCGCAATGGCATAGCCGTCACGGACGTGGAACGCCTTCATCACTTCCCCGTTCGCGCCGTAGTAGATATGCCCGTCGGTCAGCGTTCCGTCTACGTCCATAACAAACAGTTTGATCTTCATGAAACAATACCTGCCTTGAAAATATCCTGCATCAGAATCGTGCCGACCACGCGCTTGTCCTCATCGAGAACGGGCATGCCGGTGATTCTGAGGTCGCTCATGATCTGGAGCGCGTTGACCGCCATTTCCCGCTCGTCGATATACTTCGGCGTTTTCGTCATGACGTTGTCGATGGTTTCGTTGTACACATCGACGCCGCGTTCCAGCATACGGCGCAGGTCTCCGTCGGTGATGATGCCTTTGAGATGCTTATCATCGTCAACAATGGCAACCATGCTGAGACCCTTGGTGCTCATTTCCACAATCGCCTGACGGAGCGAGCATCCTTCGGGAACCACGGCGTTTTCTTCCTCCTTGTGCATCAGGTTGCTGACGTGAACCAGCAGTTTCTTGCCGAGCGCGCCTGCGGGATGATGGATGCCGTAATCTTCCTTCGTGTAATTCTTCACGCGGGATGCCGTCAGAGCCAGTGCGTCGCCGAGAACGAGCAGAGCTGTGGTACTGGAGGTGGGCGCAAGATGCATGTAGCAGGCTTCCTCAAATTCCGGGAAGAAGATATGGTACTGGCATTCGCGAGACAGAGTGGACTTCGGCTTGCCGGTGATGGCGACGGTGGTGCATCCGATCTCGTGGAGTGTGGGCATGAGACGCGTGATTTCGTCGCTCTCGCCGCTGTAACTCATGAGGATGACAACGTCCTTCTTCTCAACCATACCGAGGTCGCCGTGGAGCGCTTCGCCGGGATGCATGAAAAACGCGGGTGTTCCGAGGCTTGCAAGCGTTGCCGCAATCTTCGTGCCGATGTGACCCGGTTTGCCCATACCGGTGAGGACGACCTTGCCGCGGCATTCCACCATCAGTCGGACAACGGCAGCGAAGTCTTCGTTGAGGGAATCCCGGGTTTTCAGCAGTGCGGTGATTTCCTTATCGAAAATGGATTTTGCTTCTGTGATGATGTCAAACTCTTTTTCCATACTCACTCCTGTACGGCGTCATACACCTTCATCAGCTTCTCAAGCAGCCCTCTCATCTCGCCGAGCTTGACCATGTTCGGTCCGTCGGATTTCGCGTTGTCCGGATCGGGATGGGTTTCTATGAAAAGGCCGTCCACACCGACTGCGATGGCTGCCTTGGCGAGATATTCCACGTACTCGCGGTTGCCGCCGGTGGATGTGCCGTTGCCGCCGGGCTTCTGTACACTGTGCGTCGCGTCAAAGATCACCGGTACGCCGAAATCCTTCATCACGCGGAGCCCTGTCATGTCAACAACCAGCGTATTGTAGCCGAAGCTGGTGCCGCGTTCACACAGCATGACATTGTCATTACCGGATTCGCGCACCTTCTGTACACAGTTCCTCATATCCCACGGGGCGAGGAACTGTGCTTTTTTGATATTCACACACTTCCCTGTCTTAGCCGCAGCGATGAGCAGATCGGTCTGACGGCAGAGGAAAGCGGGAATCTGGATGATGTCCGCCACTTCCGCCGCACGTTCCGCCTGCCACGGCTCGTGGATATCGGTGCAGATGGGCAGATTGTATGTATCCTTGACTTTTTTGAGAATCCGGAGCCCTTCATCGATACCGGGGCCGCGGAAACCGTTTATGGACGTGCGGTTCGCTTTATCGAAGGATGCCTTGAAGGTGTACGGAATCCCCAGCTCGTCCGTGATCCGCTTCATTTCGGCGGCGATGGAAAGAACGAGCTCCTCGGATTCGATGACGCAGGGACCGGCGATTAACTGAAACATGGTAAATACCTCGCTTGATGTGATAAAACAGACCTTCATTCCGGCGAACAAAGGTCTGCTCATGTACAGGCTGTTACGCCATATTGTGTTCGATCATGTACTGCTCAACGGCAACGCGGTCCTTGGGAGTATCCACGGAGAGAGTCTTGCAGTGCGCGTTGATGTAATAGCAGTCCTTGCGGTTTTCGATGAAGCGGAAGGAGTCGTTTTCCTCGATCTTTTCCACCGGTCCGCGGGGTGTATCGTGATAGTATTCGAGTGCGACCTTGGTGAACGCGCCGACGCCGACAAACTTCTGGTAAACGTAGTTCATATCTCCCTTGGGGAACGGAATGGGCGCGCGGGAAATGAACAGGCAGATGCCGTCCTTGTTGGTCACGATCTTGAGGTTGGTGGGGTCGACCACTTCCACAGGATTGGAGAAGTCGGTCATGAGGTTGGAAACGTAGAAACCGTCTTCCGGAATGGATTCGGGGATGCACTTGACGATGTCTTCCGCCAGAACAAGAGGCTCGTCCCCGTTGACCATTACGTAAAGATCCGCGTCAACCTTGTGGGAAACCTCCCAGAGACGTTCGGTCGCGGTTTCGCAGTCGGAAGAAGTCATGATGACCTTCGCCCCGAAGCCTTCCGCGGTTTCCTTGATGAGCTCGTTGTCGGTTGCAACGTAGACTTCATCGAAGACGGATACATCCTTGGAGTGCTTCCAGACCCAGTACAGCATGGGCTTGCCGCAGATCTGTGCGAGAGGTTTCATGTTGAAGCGGGAAGATCCGCCCCGCGCGGGTATCATACCGATGATTTTCATTTGGTTCGAGTTCCTTTCAGTTTCTGTTTTAAAGTTTCATAATCATTATCACCGATGAGTCTTCTCATTAAACGATGAGGAATATGCGTTATCGTATGCCGTGACTCTTTCAATAAATACTCTATGTGCCGCATATTCTTTCTAAGCATCGTTTCACTCGGCTTCCACGTAGCATCACAATGATGCACAGAATAAGTATTATCTGTTATCTTCAGGTGTCGCGTATAAGCATCCAATGGTGAAAAATACTCAACTGGATATATTGCAGCATCAGTAATTTCTTGATAACTATCCTCAAGTTTCAATCCATTTTTTAACAACCACTGGCTGTTGCGATGAGGGCAAGTCCATAAGTCCATTTCGCCATTATCTTTGATAAATGCAATATCGTTGTAATCATCCAACATTATTTTTATAAGTGGATGATGTGGAATCGCTCCAAATCCTGCACCAGTATTCACCAAATAACCAGGTTGGCGGCCAATAAAGCAGTTATGGTGCAATAATGGATCGAGAGACTTTATTAACTCAACATCGGTGTCCAAATAGATCCCACCATAATTATAAATAATCCATAACCTGATATAGTCAGTAGCAAAAGCCCATTTTTTTGCTTCATACGCTTGACGCACATATAGCGGAGCGGATGCAATATCGAAATTAACCTCGTTCCATTCAATGATCTTATAATCCGGACAATACTTTTTCCAGCTCTTTATGCATTTTTCTACGAGTTTCGGCTTGGAATTTTGCCCGAACCAGCAGTAGTGTATTGTTTTATTAATCATAATATTTTGGATTTAATTTTTCTGTATATGTTCTTTAAGCAATCAGGAAAATGGTCATAAACATTCTTAAACAACCATATGTGTACACAGCTTATTCTCGTTAATATATAATAACAACTAAACATCAATGCAGGATAAAATAATTGCATGGCTTTATATATATTTTTATTATTTTTAAAATATACTTCCGGAAATTTTATAATCTCCGCCACATACGAATTTTGCTGAAACTCCCGATAACACGTTATTTTCTCTTTGATAGATAGTTCACAATTATTGAATAAACGATTTATGTATAAAATACATGTGTTTTTTATAT
>JAFTPW010000176.1:0-11373 GCA_017463075.1 Clostridia bacterium | reverse complement strand
GGCATGTCGTATGATTCGGGAGTGTGCGGCGTGTATATTGTGCGGCGGGAATTGTGTGGCGGGAGGAGCAAGCCCCTCCCCTACCGTGGATATAACGTTTTGCCATCCCCGATGCCGTGACGTATTCGCAGAAACCGCATCGGACAATACCGCATCTGCAAAATTCTACCCCCGGTTGAATTGCGTCCGTCCGTCTCTCCTGACAGATTCTTGCCAAAGTGCGCGGTTTATGCTATACTGGACTCAGCCGGAAGCGCGCGCCGGAACCTATCACACAATCGGGAGGAAATCATGAACGATAACCGGATCGGACAGAATATTGCCGTTCTGCGGAAGAACGCGAGACTCACGCAGTCAGAACTTGCCGAAGCGCTCGCCATCAGTCCGCAGGCGATTTCAAAATGGGAGCGGGGCGCAAGTCTCCCGGACACCCAGACCATGCCCGCGATTGCGAAATTCTTCCACGTCAGCATTGATTTCCTCTATTATGGAAAGGCGGAAAAAACAATGCACGACAACACCACCGTAAACCGCACGAAGGATTTCTTCGACAACCGCATGATCTACCGTTTCTTCAAGGAAGAGGATATCGAAAAGCTCACCGACGACGAGTTTGAACGCCTCCAAAAGCGGATGAAAAACTCCCTTAAATCCCGGACGGGCTTCTATGCCCCTTTCGTGGAGTATTACCACGGCGTGAATCAGGAGGACATCAGCGGAAACGGCGACCATGCTGATTTCTGCATCTACAAGCGCATCCTGCCGGCGATGGAGAACAACCGCACGATGTTCCAGTACTGGTACGAGCGGATTTTCACGCTTGCATACCGGCTCGGCGTACGGAATTTTTACGATATTAACTGCTCTGAGCACATGCAGGGCGCACTCACGGTTCTCAGCGACGAGCTGACCTACACCGGGATCGACCCGAATATTTTCCACGACTATACCGACGATTTCCACGTACAGCCGAACCGCGTAAACGAAATTTTCGAAGAATTCACCCGCAGTGACCGGATCCGATACCGTCAGGACAAGTACCCCTGCGCACTGGAAACTGTGGAAAACAACATCGGCATCGCGCTTCAGCTCATCGTCAGCCCGCACAAACCGAATCCGAACTTCTGGAACGCGCAGTCAAGGGAAGAGATTTACGCCGCACTGAGCCGTGACTTTGAACGCGTCGTCTTCAGCATCTCCACGCGTGAGCCGAATCCGGAGCTTTCCTCAACTGACATCCGCGACGTCATCTCCGGGAAGGCTGAGGTATGGGTCAACCCGTTCGACGAGCTGTATGAAGAAGCAAAGAAACTGATGCCTGACTTCGAATTCTGCCGCATCAGCAGCGTCTCAAACCGCGAAATCGTCTTCGCAACGAAAAATCCTCTCGACCGGAGTATTCTTGAAAAACACTATACCGTCATCGGAGACAGGCTTCTCACCGGGGTGCTCGACAATCACTGGCACATGGAAATGCTCGTCTGAGGCTGTGGAAACTCCGGGATTTTCAAACAGAACAAAAATTTTCCCCGCGTCCGTCCGATTTTCTTCAATTTGTATATTGAATCCTGTGCTTGGGGTATGATATAATATTCTATCATAATATTATAATATGTTATAATCACCCTCATATTTCATCAAATCGGAGGTTCCATCCTATGGAAAAAAACGTACGTCCCGAATCCATGGCACGTATCACGACTCCTGAACTGGCACAGGCTTTCATTGACGAGCAGATCGCCGAAGTCCGCGCACAGGTTGGGGACAAAAAGGTTCTCCTCGCCCTCTCCGGCGGTGTTGACTCTTCCGTTGTTGCGGCTCTTCTCATCAAGGCCATCGGCAAGCAGCTCGTCTGCGTTCACGTGAACCACGGTCTGATGCGCAAGGGTGAATCCGAAAACGTTGTCGAAATCTTCCGGAATCAGCTCGACGCAAACCTCATCTACGTTGACGCAACCGACCGTTTCCTGAACCTGCTCGCAGGCGTATCCGATCCCGAACAGAAGCGCAAGATCATCGGCAAGGAATTCATTGAAGTATTCGCTGACGAAGCGCGCGCACTGGAAGGCGTGGAATTCCTCGCACAGGGCACCATTTATCCCGACATTCTCGAAAGCATCAAGCAGGCGGAAGGCAAGAAGGCAGTCAAGTCCCACCACAACGTAGGCGGTCTGCCGGAAGACCTGAAGTTTGAACTGGTTGAACCCGTGAAGCTCCTCTTCAAGGACGAAGTACGCGTTGTCGGTGAAGCACTCGGTCTGCCGCACGCAATGGTTTACCGTCAGCCGTTCCCGGGTCCCGGACTCGGTGTACGCTGCCTCGGCGCCATCACGAGAGACAGACTGGAAGCACTGCGCGAAGCGGACGCAATCCTCCGCGACGAATTTGACAAGAACGGTCTTGCCGAGAAGGTATGGCAGTACTTCGTCGTTGTTCCGGATATCAAGAGCGTCGGCGTAAAGGACGAAAGCCGCTACGAAGGCTGGCCGGCAATCATCCGCGCGGTAAACACGAGAGACGCCATGTCCGCAACGATTGAAGAAATCCCGTACGCAGTGCTGCATAAGGTGACCGACAGAATCACCCACGAAGTCGAAGGCATCAACCGCGTGCTGTACGACCTGACTCCCAAGCCGATTGGGACTATTGAGTGGGAATAATTCTGTAAGACCGATTTCCAGCGTTTTATGTAATAAAATGCAGTGCAGACCTGAAAAAGTGACGTTTTCGGACGTCTCCGGCAACAGAATGGCAACAAAGCACATTATTCCTTAATAAAAGCAAAGAGCTAACTGATTCAGATTAAGTCAGTCAGCTCTTTTTTCCTTTTATTCAATGTGAAACAACAGCAATTTCTATTTTTTCGCTGCTTGCAGACACGCTCACCGTTCCGCCGATGGGGAAGGCTGCAATCGGCAGAACATGGCCGAAATCTGCACCGCACACGACCGGAACGGACAGCGGGACTTTATCCCGGATGATATCCGCAATTCTTTCCGGCGTCATGCCGCAGTTTTCCTCAAAGCGTCCGAGAACGATGCCTCTGATGCTGTCCGCGCCGTACGTCTGCAAAAGGGACTCCAGATTCCGGTCAAACTCATAGCTGAAATACTGCCCCATGATATTGTCGTCCTCGAGGAACAGCACCTTGTCCCGGAGATCCGGCATATACGGCGTCCCTTGCAGCAGATTCAGGGTGCAAAGATTCCCGCCGATGATGACCCCTTCGCATCTTCCTTTCTGAATCACGTGATACCGCTCCGCTGTGTTGGATGGCGTGATTTCAAACGGAGCGTCATGCATCAGACAGTCAAAAAACGCTTGTCTTGTATAGTCCCGCTCGCCTTCAAAGCCGAAGGTGCTGTAATGCGGGCCGTGATACGTCACAAGTCCCGTTTTTGCATAGATCGCATTCAGCAGAGCCGTGATGTCCGAGTAGCCGCAGATGATCTTCGGATTCGCTGCAATCAGATCATAATCCAAGTGCCGCAGAAGCTGATTGCAGCTGAATCCGCCGAGGCATGTGAGTATCATTTTCACATCCGGGTCACGGAAGGCTTCATGCAGGTCCTCCACGCGTGCCGCAATGCCGGAAGAAGAATACCGATCCATCTCGCGGCTGTGTGCGGAATACGTCAGACGGAATCCCTCATCCCGGAAAAATTCTGCCGCACGTCTGTGCGCGTTGTCCCACACTGCCGCCAGACTCATCGACGGCGCAACGACCCTGATTTCATCCCCAATTTTCAGTCTGTCCGGAATCATACAATTTTCCTCCAAAAATAAAAATAACGGTGCCGTCCGAAACTGTCCCCGACCTGCACCGTGAGTATCCTGCTGTCCAATAATCCTCAAAAAGAGTATTCTGAAATTCGGGTACAGCAATACAAGCCCGGACGATACTGATGCATCATATCCGCGCCGTGCATATGAACGGTATTCATGCAAATCTTCCCCGTCATTGCTGCAGTCCTTTCCGAAATTCATCTGAAACAAATATATCTTATACTACCACACTTTCCCGCAGGAGTCAATACAAAATCCGCATTGACACCGGCGTTTTTTCTGTGCTATAATGGAAAAAAACACGCGAGAGGAGCTGCATCATGAAAATCACATCCTACGAAGTGCTCGGGAAGCTGCCCGATTTATTCACCCTCGACGACGGACGTCCGGTCCGCACCTTCGATGACTGGCGTGAGCGCCGCGGGGAACTTTACAAAACCGCCGTGGAGCTGCAGTACGGTCAGATTCCGCCGGAGCCGGAGTTTCTTCAAGTCGATCCGCTCTGCCTGCCGAACACGCCCGGACGCATGAACATCTGGCGGATCACGACCGGCACCCGTGCGCATCCCGTCTCCTTTACAATGTACGCGCATGTTCCGAAGAGGAAGGGTCCCTATCCGGTTGTCATCGACGGGGATTTATGCTACGCGTGCATGCAGGATCCCGTCATCTCCGACAAATTCGTGGAGCGCGGAATCATGCTCGTGAAGTTCAACCGCGCCGAAATCGTGCCCGACATCCGCAATCCGAAGCGCACCGGCAACCTCTATGAGACCTACGCCGACCGCAATTTCGGTGCACTGGCGGCATGGGCATGGGGTTACAGCCGGGTTCTGGACGCTCTTGAGACGCTCGGGCTTGCCGACATGTCCTGCGTCACGTTCACGGGTCTGTCCCGCGGCGGTAAGGCTGCCCTCCTCGCCGGTGTTCTCGATGAGCGCGCGACCATTGTCAATCCCGAAGCAACCTGTGCCGGAAGCTCCAGCTGTTACCGCATCCACATGAAAGCCCTGACCGAGGACGGACGGGAACAGAGAAGCGAGACGCTCAAGGATATCGTCAACGCGTTCCCGGACTGGTTCGGCCCCGGCATGAAGGCATACGAAGACGACGAAGCCTCGCTCCCGTTTGATGCGCACAGTCTGAAAGCCCTCGTCGCGCCGCGCGTCTTCTTCGATTCGCAGGCGGAAAGCGACATCTGGTCGGGCCCGGTGAACACGTATCAGACGAGCATCGCGGCACTGGAGGTCTGGAAAATGTACGGCAAGCCGGAAAACGTCCTCTGGTACTGGCGGAGCGGCGGTCATGCGCATACCCCGGAGGATTTCGACATGCTGATCGAGGTCATCGAGCGCGAACGGAACGGAACTCCCCTGAAATCCGAGAAATTCATGCGCCTGCCGTTTGATCCGCCGGAGCCGATTTTCGACTGGAAAGCACCGTTTTACACAACCGAAGACGGCAGATAAAGGAGGACAATCCGATGAAGCTGGGACTTTTTTCCGATCCGCACTACTCTGAGAAAGAAAGTGCATGCGTAACCCGGCGTCCGTCGCTCTCCTACGGCAAAATCCGCGATGCCATGGATGCGTTCACTGCCGCCGGATGCGATCTTGTGCTGTGCCTCGGTGACCTCGTGGACTGCTGCGACACCATCGAGGAAGACCGCCGCCGGATCGATGAGCTGAACGGGATGATTTCGTCCTATCCCGTGCCGTTCTATTCCCTCATGGGCAACCACGATTACCAGAATTTTACCAGAGAAGAATTCTCGCGCCGCACATCGTACCCGCCGTTTTTCCTCCGGTTCGGGGATATCACGCTGATTTTCCCGGACGCAAATTTCATGGACAACGGCACCGCGGACGGACAGATCTACGCGAAGGACGCCATCGACTGGACGAACGCGTACCTGCCGGCGGAGGCATGCGAAAAGCTCCGTGCCGTCCTCGCGGATGAGGAGACCGTGCGCGCGTACGTGTTCCTGCACCAGAATCTCGATCCCGCCGTTGAAGAGCACCACGTGATCCGCAACGCAGACGCGGTCCGTGCAGTTCTCCGCGAATCCGGCAAGGTGTGCGCGGTGTATCAGGGGCATTTTCACCCCGGGCATGAGAGCATCATCGACGGGATACCGTATGTGACCCTTCCCGCAATGTGCGAAGGCGACGCAAACCCGTACCGCGTTGTGGAAATCTGACGCAAAAATACCCGTACACCACCGGATTGGGCGGAATACGGGTGTTTTTTGTTGATTGGCTGACAGAAGATGCCGTGTAATCGTTTGACGGAAAGGCAATACCAATACCATAATTTTCTGCCATACATTCGCATCACCAATCCAAACGTTATTCGTGTCATTCAGAGGGCGAAAATCACTTATGACCAACACCATACTCAGCGCCCGAAGAATCTGTGTATGTCCTGTTCGGCTTGGTATATGTCCGTGGTATTCCTGCCTATTCAGGTAAAGGTTACTCACGAACGATTTTGATGAATGTTTTACACAAATATTATTTCTGCAAATTGTACGTTATTACAAAGTGAGTCCCCTTAAGCTGAACAGGTACGATAACCATGGACATTTACTGATATGTATCGGATGTGCACAGATTCTTCGGGCGGGACATTGGGCTTTGATTTCCAGAATAGCCCGCCCTCTGAATGACAAAAGGTGACGTTGGAATTGCTGACATTGGATACAACTGACATTTATGATATCGGGATAATATCCCCTGCACAATCACGGTACATCTTTCATCCGCGCCGCGTATTTTTTCAGCGCCGTGGGGATTGCGTATCCATCCCGTATCTCCTCCGCGGTACGCCAGACAAAATCCGCAGACTCCGCATCCACGTGCACATCGTATCCGATCATGTGCCACTCGACGTGGGTGAAAATATGCTTCGCGGGAACGGATTCGGTCACATGCACCGGTTCCAGCCCCATCTCCCGCACAGCGTCGGCGCATTCGTCCGGGCTGAGGTGATTTTCAACCGACGGAAACTCCCACATCCCGATGAGAAGCCCCGCCGTTCTTTTGCGGATGGCGTATTTCTCGCCGCATCTGAGCAGCAGAACCGTGCGGTTTTCGATCCGTCTCGGCTTTTTCGGGGATTTCACGGGGTATTGCTCCGTCGTTCCGGTCAGGTTCGCGCGGCAGACAGCATTCACGGGACAGTCAGAACACCGCGGAGCCCCGTTCGGGATGCAGACCCTCTCACCGAGCTCCATGAGTCCCTCCGTCAGAAGCCGCGCATGCTCACCCATCGGGTAAATCTCCCGGAGCCGATCAGTGCAGGCTTTTTTCGTTCCGGGATCGGCAATATCGCTGCTGTCCGCGAGAATCCGCGCCGTCACACGCATCACGTTGCCGTCAACGGCTGGCTCGGGCTGACCGTACGCAATCGACGCAATCGCCCCGGCGGTGTAGTCCCCGATCCCGGGCAGTTTTTTCAAGTCGTTCGCCGTCTCGGGAAGCTCTCCGCCATATGCATCAACGATCACGCATGCGGCTTTTTTGAGATTCCGCGCGCGGCTGTAATACCCGAGTCCTTCCCACAGCTTCATGAGCCAGTCGTCGTCGGCTTCGGCGAGATCGTGCACCGTCGGGAAGGCGTCAAGAAACCGCGCGTAGTACGGGATCACCGCTTCGATGCGGGTCTGCTGGAGCATGATTTCCGAAATCCACACGTGATACGGCGTCATGTCCTCCCGCCATGGAAGACTGCGTCCGTTTTCGCGGTACCACTGTATGATGAGCGGCACCGCGGACTCAAGAAGGGCGGAGTTATTCACAGACAATCACCGCAACGGACTCGGCAGGGATGGTATCGGAAAACTCCCACTCGCCGAGATTGACGCCTTCCCGGATCATCTTCGCGGATTTGATCTTCCCGATGCCGGTGAGGTTCATTTCAGCCGGGCAGGCGTTGGTATTGGCGATCACGACGGCGCCGTCCTCATCTTTCGCACCGACCGCGTACACGCCGGGGATATCGCAAGTGACTTCAATCTGCGTGCCGCGTTTATACAGCTCATTGAACGCCGCGAAGCTGTAATACGCCGGGAACGGTTCGGCTGTGAGCGGATTGAACATGGAGCCGTAGATGCTCGTCCCGTAGCGTGCGTCGTAGAACATCGCGCTGTCCAGCGGAGAATTCTGGAAACCGAGCATCATGCCGGCAACGAGAGATGCGTGTTTTGCACTTCCGCGGAGGTGTACCTCGGGATTCCACTCGTTGCAGGTGGTCTCGCAGTCGGTGAATCCCGCTTCATCGAGGCGGTCACGGGCATACTGCGCCCACTTCACGGTATTTTCAATGGACGAATAGGAATGCCACGAGAAGAAATCCATGGGTGAGCCGTGGGATTTTACGTATTCGAGGAAGCCGTCGAAGAAGGTGAGGAAATACTTCTCCCTGCTGCTTCCGCCGTTTGCCGCGGTCGTTGCGTAGAATCCGCAGGACGCATATCCGCCGATTTTCAGATGCGGAAAGCATTTTTTAAGGTGCCGTGCGGTGACGTCGTAGAGTTCGTAGTACTGCTCCTTTGTGCCCGTCCACATCTGGTTCTCGCGTGGATCCTCGAAGTTTTCGGGCTCGTTCCAGATTTCCCAGTAGCGGATGTTATAGGTAAATCCGTCCGCCCAGCCTTCGGTATAGTGCCGGATGACATGCTCGCAGATGACGGCCCATTTATGCGGATCCTTCGGCAGGTCGATGCGGTAGGATTTGATGGCGGCATCGTTTTCAATGGTGACGCCGAGCCGGAAGAAGGGTTCCGCACCGCATTCCATGAGGGCTTTGATGAGCATATCGGTGAAGGTGAAGTCATACGATGCGGGGTCACAGGGATCGGCATCGAAGTCGCGGAAGAGGTTGGGGATATCGACCCATCGTCCGCCGCCGAAGATTCCGCCGACGTCATGGAGTCTGGAGAAGGGGATTCCGGCTTCGGTGAGGTAGTGGAACATTTTGAAGCTGCTGCCCGCGAAAGGCGGCTGACCCACGCCGTGCATGGGTTTCATCTTTGCGATGGGCTTTGTGAAGTCAACGGAAATAGGCATGGTTTTGGGGCTCCTTATGCTTTATTATTTATTATTTTTTCTTTATTCTTTTATGGGTAGTTTATGCCGTTCGTTATTTTTTAGGTAGAAAAGCTCCGCTTTTCAATTTGATTTTATGCCCTACGCAGGCGGCGCAAGAACCCTCCGCAGCCGGGCTCTTGATTCGGCTGCCAGGAGTGCCTGGACCCAATGCCTCCGGCGGGCGGGAGTTTTGGACAACGTGCAGCTTTAGGGTTGAGCGATCTTCCTTTATCGCACGGGACACTCATTTTCCTCGGTAAGCTCAGCCTGCGGCGGCGAGATTGGGGCGTTTCGGGCACTGGTTGTTGCAACGCGTCACTGGATTGTACGGATAAATTTCAGCCTGCGGCGCAAACTGTGATTTACTCACGGCGATGCTCCGGGACGCCACCCTTAACAAGCCTTCCCCGTGCAGGCACGAAAAATTTCGGCTTCACTGACGCAGCCGGGGAAGGTGTCACGGTTTTTTCTCAAAAAAATCGTGACGGATGAGGCGTGCGTTTTATTCAGCCTGCGGCGCGGGTTGGATTTACTCTGCATCTGTTGACGGGACGTTCGTTCTTGTAGGGTTGCCCCTTGCGGGTAACCGCCGAAAAAATTCAAACTGCATCCCCGGCGGTGCCACACAACGTCAGCAAAAACCGTAGGGGAGGATATTATCCTCCCGCCAAACAATCACAACCGCACACCCGCCCCATTCATGATGCATTCTCCTGCCATTCCCATTTTACCACTCTGCCGCATCTTTTGTCAATACCGCCGCATGGATTGACAGAACGAATGTTTTGCTGTATAATTTAGGTATCAGAATGCCAACCATACTTCAAACTTCCCTCAGAGGATATTAGTGTGAAAGATATCTCCACTGCATTAGCATCTCAAAAGGCATAGCAAACCAAGCCCTGCGAAAAGCGAAGTTTTCCAGTGCCGAAACAGTCTATAGAACGGAACGCTAACTTACCACAAGCCCCTGTTTTTCAAGGAATCTGGTAGCCTGAGAAATTGCTTTGGCGAGCTGCTTTTCTTTGAGTGAATCCGGCATATCAATTCTGAAAAGATCCACCGGATTCCAAACTTCCCCCGTGGTCAGCAAAGCAAACACCGCTGTCAGAATCATTCTGGCAATGGCAATGATAGACCGCTTCTTCCCCCTGCGCTTTACAAGCTTCTCATACTTCAGACGGTAATACGGAGATTTCTTGTCCTTCACGGCTGCATGTGCGACTTGCACGAGCGCAGGTTTGAGATAGACTCCCGCACGTGAAATACGGACAGATTTCTTCTTTCCCGCCGATTCGTTGTTACCGGGAGTGAGTCCGGCCCAGCGACAAAGACGCTTGGAAGAACCGAACTGATTCATATCAGTGCCGATTTCGGAAATGATGGTGATGGCAGAATTTCTGTCGATACCCGGAATAGTGCACAAAAGTGTAATGGCATTTTCGTGTTTTTCAACCATGCGGGCAATACAGGAATCTGTACGATCAATCAAATTTTGAATGTACGAAAGATGGTCACGCACGATGCCGATCCGTTCTTTCTGTTCATTTGTGATGGAATATCCCTCAATGGATTCTATCACAGCATCTGCTTTTTTCTTCAATGAGTGCTGTAAAAGCGATACACAGTGTGCGGGATCAAAGACTTCGTCGGATGTCAGGTAATCTGTGATGGCGGTTGCGGATTTCCCAAACATATCGGACACAACGGAGTCGAGAGCAACATTGCATACGGTGAAAGCATTCTGAAAACGGTTCTTTTCGCTGCTTTTCATACAAGTCAGCTTGTAACGGTATCGGGTCAGTTCCCGGAGAACACGAGTATCCTTGTCGGGAATAAAGCTGCTCTTCACGATGCCGATACGGAAAAGTTCGCCGATCCATTTGGAATCTTTGGTATCATCCTTTTCGCCTTTTACGGCACTCACCCATTTGGGGTTGGCGATAACAACGTGAAGACCTCGCTGTTCCAGAATATTGAACACCGGAACCCAATACTTTCCGGTGGACTCCATACAGACATCGAGACAGCTGTTGGCGTACAGCCAGTCAGCGAACCGGTTAAGTTCGGAATTAAACGTGGAGAAACGACGTTTCTGATAGTGTGGTTCCAGACTTCCTGGCAGTGTGGTAATTATGGTTCCGACAAGGAAATTCTTGTGAACATCTACACCGCAGCAAATGGGATATACGATTTTCAAGAGACAGACCTCCTCATAAAAGGTTGAGGAGAACACAGTGACTGAATCGCCGGGCATCTAACAGGATTGTTAAAACAATTCTTAGTGTACGGACTCAAGGTACCACTTATTTGTGCTTGAAATGGCGATTCCGACACTGATTAATATACTGGTTTGAGCGTTATTGCAATCTACAACTCGCCTCACCGTGCTTTGTAGTTTGTGATCCCCTCAAACTCTATTTTACAAGAAAGGCTGCCGTTTGTCATCACTTTCATTACTATTTGTGAGTGCTGCGCAGCGGCAGGCATGGTTATT
>JAFTPW010000175.1:0-6515 GCA_017463075.1 Clostridia bacterium | reverse complement strand
TAGTTGGGCGGGTTGTCTTTACGAATGATTAAATTGTCAGAACCAGTGTTCAATCCGTTTATTCGCCCATTTCAGCGAAGGTGTTGTTGAACTTCTGGAGGTTCTTCTTGATTGCCTTGTTGCTCTTTGCGAGGAGGGAGGAAACGGTGTCGGCAGTCGCGTTGGTCTTGAGGAACACGAGCTGGTTGATGCCGATTTCGCCCTGGAATGCAAAGCCAAGGTCAACGTACTGGATGTCGCGGATGATTTCAAACATCGCTCTGTCGTCCGGGGCGTCTGCGAGCTTGCTGCCGAGAACGGTTTCCCATACCTCGGGAACAACGTCAACGTAGTTTCTGCAGCTCATCGCTTCGAGACAGTAGGAGATCAGCTCTTCGTTTTCCGCCGCGGTCAGAATCACGCCCCAGTAAATGTCGAAGCCGGAGGACGCGTAGTTTTCCTGCATTTCGTTGAACTTCGGGCAGGGCAGAATACCGTATGCCACATCGGAGTCACGCATGGTTTCGTACAGGTTGCGGTTTTCGGAGAGCATGAAGAGGCCTCTGCCTTCGGAGAACATCGCTACGTTGTAGTCGGTGCCGGGGCAGGTCTGGGTGAATTCGGAGAGCGCGTCGAACTTTTCCATCACGCTGACGAGCTTTTCCAGATCGTTCACGAAGATGACAGTGCCTTCCGCGTCCTTGTCGAGAATGCCGGCGCCCATGTCGGACTGGAGATGTACCCAGCCGTAGTCACTGGTGAGGAAGCCCCACTGGTCGTCCGCGTCGATGTCGCCGTCACCGTCAAGGTCACGCATTGCCGCTTCTGCCATCGTGTACAGGTCGTCGATGTACCATTCGCCGTTCTTGACCTTTTCGTAGGGCACTTCGATCTGGAGATTGCCCGCGAGGTCCTTGTTCATGGAGATGGTGCAGTTCATGTAAATGCCGCTGAGCGCAAGGGGATTGGCGGTTGCGAAGAGCTTGTTCTTGATGGTGAATACCTGGGACGCACCCTGCCACCACGGCTTTTCGAAGTTGAGCAGTTCAAACTCGCGCAGGTTGCAGAAATCGCCCTGAAGCGCATTGGACATGGTCTGGTTGTCGTGGTTGTACACGATGTCGTAGGTGTCGTCGCCGGAGATCACGAGATTGTGAACCGTGGAGCCGACTGCGCCGTAATCGTCCTCAGCGGTGCACAGGATTTCAACATTGAATCGATCGGAAATCGCAGCTCGCTGATTGAACAGAGCGTCGTTGACAACCTCACCGTTCATTTCGTCGGCGTAGATGTAGGTCTTTGCGTTGTACCACGTGGTGGTCAGAATGGAGAATTCCGCGCCGTCAAAATTCTTGTCGGGCAGATCGTCGCTGATTGCTTCTTCGATTGCTTCGGTTTCTTCTGCGGAGGTGTCTGCGCTGACTGCGGGAGTCTTGGTCTCGGAGGAATTCGTCTCAGCGGGGCTTTCTGCGCATCCCGTCAGAGCGGAGGCGGCGAGAAGACATGCCAGCAGGAGACTGATTGCTTTGCATCTCATAATGATATAACCTTTCTCACAAAAAATTCAAGTGCCCGTTTCCGATAATTTTTACAGGGCATTAATTTTTATTATATCACAGAACATGTGGGAATGCAAGGGAGGAAGAGCCCGGTTTTTCCGTCACCCGCAGGGAAATATCCGGCAAATTGAACAAAGAAAAAACGCCGTTCACGAATATACACGCCTCAGCCCTGCCCCCAACAAGACGTCGGCCCGCCCAACTTCATTCCCTGTAATTCAGAGGGCGAAAATCACTGACAGCCACAGCCATACACCGAGCCCGAAGAATCTGTGCACGTCCTGTATCGATCGCGTCATGTCCGTGGATCGCTAACCTACTCGACTGAAGGTTACTCACGAACGCCTTTAACGTGAAATCTGCACAAATAAAATGTCTGCAAACTGTTCGTTATAACAAAGTGAGTACCCTTCACCTGAGTAGCAGAGATATCCACGGACATACGCCGAGCTGTATAGGACGTGCATAGATTCTTCGGGCAGGACGTTGGGCTTAAATCAAAAAACAGCCCGCCCTCTGAATGACAGGATTGTTCATTGGGCGAGCTGACATATTAAAATCTTTGTTGCGCGAACCGGCACACAAAATTGTTCATTGGGCGGGCTGACATATTAAAATCTTTGTTGCGCGAACCGGCACACAAAATTGTTCGTTGAGCGGGCTGGCAGAAAACTGTTTTTCATCAGACCAAAGCGCATCCCACGCCGGCATTGTATTCTTTCCTCAGGTTTTCGCAAACTGCATCATGAGCTTCGTCGGGAGCACCTTCGCGAGGACGCGGTACAGCTTGTAGAACGCGCGCGGCGTGTAAACCGTTCTGCCCTGCTTTGCGGCACGGAGCGCACCTGCGGCAACCTTCACGGGATCGCAGTACGGGAGGACATCGAACGTCTTCGAGCTGCCCTTGATCCCGCCGAGCCGGATGAATTCCGTATCCATCGGGCCGGGGCAGACAGCGGTTGCGGTGATTCCGGTGCCTCTCAGCTCCTCGCTCAGCCCGAACGTGAACGCGGTGACATACGCCTTCGATGCAGAGTACGTCGTCATGCGTGCGTTGGGGCAGAAGGACGCGATAGACGAGACGTTGACAATCCGCGCACCCGTTTTCATGTACGGCAGAACGAGATGCGTCACCGCGGTCAGTCCCTTGAGGTTGAGGTCAACCATCCGCGTCTGATGCTCCAGCTCACCTTCCCCGATATTGCCGAGAAATCCGCATCCGGAGTTGTTGATGAGCACACCCACGTCGGGAGTGAGGGGTTTCAGCGCATCGTCCAGTGCGGCATAGCTTTCGTCCTTCGTCAGGTCAAGCGGCAGAATCCGGCACGGCACGTTGATTTCCTCAGCGGCAGCTTCCAGACGAGCCCGATTCCGCGCAATCAGCCAGTATTCTTCTATTCCGGGAAACGCCGCCGGCATCTGACGCAGAAATTCCAGTCCCAGCCCCGCCGACGCCCCGGTGATAATCGCAATTTTCATAGAATTACCTCGGATGTGTGGTTTTTCTTTATGATAGCACAAGTTCCCGGGATTTGCAAGAGGGATTCCCCTCACCCGCACTGGAGAATCAGCCACACCTTGTCAAACGCACGCGCGGCGAGATCCTGCCTGCGGATGCAGAAATAAATACTGCCGAGATCGCCGAACATGACCTCGTCCACGCCGTCGAGAATCGAGCCGAACTGATACAGAAGCACCCAGTCCTGACTTCTCGCACGCAGATCCGCCGCCTCCGCATCCGTCATTTCCGGAAATCCGTTTCCGGTGTACACCCCGTTCGACGCCAGCTCGCACTCCCGCAGCATCGAGCCCTGCACTGTCTCCGGGTATCCGAGAAGCTGCGAATTCATGCCGAGGCTGTCGGTTTCCGAAGCACCGAGCCGCTCAAGCTCATCCATATAAGCCTGCCACGGTCTGTCCGATTCCCACGCAACCGTGTACCGCTCGTTCACTTCGTCAAACATCGGATAGCTTGCCTTTGTCCCGAACGTGATCGCGCGCTCCGGGATGCGCTGCATTTCATCCAGCTCCGCGGGCAGTTCACGCTCCGTCAGCGCAGTCCCATCTGCAATCCAGTACACGCGGCAGCAGCCTTCATCCTCGGGATCGTAGCCCCAGCGCATCGTCTCCATGTCGTAGAAGAAGTACAGCATTCCGCTCTCCGGGAGTACGTTTTCCGCGTCATACGACTTCACGTCGGCAAGATTGATCTGCGCCATGAATGACAGCGGCCGCGTTGCCTTCCCGTCATCCAGAATCCCCATGCCGTAATAGGTCGGCCACTCAAAATCCGCCGGGAGATGGGGTTTTCCGCCGATTTTGCTCTGTCCAAGCGCGATCTCACCCTCCGGCTTTGCATGATCCACCGTGACCGCCGTCTTCGCAATCGCCGGGAGTATTTCAAAAAATTCCTGCTGTGTCATGTCGTCCTCCTGTAATTCCGTTTCGTTCTGTTCCGTTACCGCATCCTCCGCACACGACGGCACGGCGAGCAGGCAGAGGGATAACAAAAAAGGCACAATCCGCCGCTTCATGGGGTACCTCCGAAAAATGGTGATACCCTATTGTAGCATACGAACCGCACCTATGTGTGGCTGAATTGTGAATTCCGATGAAATCGGATGCAATAAAAACCGGACAATCTGCATTGTCACCGCGCGAGGAACATCCCGTACTCCTTCGGCACGACGAGGACGCCGTTCTGCATCCGTTCTTCAAATGCGCGCAGCATGACGTCATCCGGGACAGCCGAAAAATCCGCCATCGAGCCGAGCGTGCGGATGTAGCCGACCAGATCGGACGCGTCCGTGACCTCGAGATGATCCTCATACCGCCGCACCTCAACGGATTCAAACTGCCGCGCCAGCATCTCACCGCCGTTCTGGAGCGTAAACGGAACCCTGACGGGCGCGAGATGGTATTCCTCCGCAAACATGTCCCATACAAACTCCGCGATGCCGTTCTCACCGGTCGTTGCGCACGTGAATCCCCCGCCGTCCCGGAGCACACGCCGCACCTCAGCGATCGCGCGGTCAAGATCCGGCACATGGTAGAGCATCATGTTGGCGATGACGAAATCGAAGCTCGCGTCGTCAAACGGAATCGCCTGAATGTCCGCCTGACGGAACTCCACGCCCGCCATCCCGGCAAGATTCGCCCGCGCCGTCTCCAGCATGCCGTCGGAGAAGTCGGTGAGGGTCAGCGATGCCCCGCGCGGGAGCGTCTTTCCCATCCACCTCGCACCGTTTCCGCATCCGAGCTCGAGAATCCGGCAGCTCTCCGGGAAATCATACTGCGCATAAATCCAGTTCCCGAATCCCATCCGGTTCACGCTGTATTTTTCGTGAATCGAGATCCGCGCGGTCAGATTCGACGAGGTGGCGTACTGCTCGCGTACATGTTCAGTTTTGCGGATTGTTTCCATAGTTGCCTCCTGAAAGCAATGCTCTCGGTAATCTTCCGACAGTTGAATATCTCTGTCAGATACCGTATGTCTCCTTCGTAGGGACATAGCGTGCTATGTCCGTCAAATGATTCAAGCCGTACAGAATTGGTGACAGCATGTCATTCGTTTTGAATGACAAAATATACAACACCAAATTCCATGGCTGACACAGCACGCTGTGTCCCTACAAAGGTGATGACAATGATTTTTATCAAATACCGTTTAGCTTATACAATCACGTATCCGCTCATCTTCCCTTGAGCTCCGTCAGATACCGCGTCATCACCTCGTCGGCTTCGATAATCACGCCGCAGTACCGGTTTCCGTCAATGAAAACCAGCTCCAATGCCTCAGTGAGCCCCAGCGTCAGCGTGTAGTCGTAGAACACAAACCCGTCAGCGAGGTACTTCTCCCGCACAGCCTGACGCGTCACAGTCCCGTTCCCGCCGGATTTCGTCACCCGGTACACCGCCGCAAGATCGCCGAGCGACAGCATGCATTCCATCGCACCGGGACGGCTTCCCTGCCCCTTGATGACGATGAAATCGAGGTGCTCCGGCGGCATCCGGCTGATATCGAAGTCACCCGCAAACGCCGTCTCCATGCCGTTCTCACCGACATCGGAGCGCGGACGGATCAGGTAAACCATCGTCACCATCCGGTACCGCACCAGCACAAACACCGCCGCAATCACACAGAGAAACGCCGTAAACGTAAACGGAATCGGCATCACGGAAATTCCCCGAGCCTCACAGACAACGGGAATCCCGTAAGCAATCCCGCCGACAATCAGAAGAGCCGCAAAAATCCACGAAACCCGCGGATTCTTTTGAGTTGGTGTACACCGCATAATCTGCTCCCTTCGGGATAAAGAATAAAGATGAAAGAATAAATAAGAAAGTATAAATGGGGATAAGCCGTATGTAAACTCAGGATGCGCCGCAGGCTGAGTAGGTTCACACCTCATCCACCACCCACTTTCGGTGAAAGTGTGCGGTCCCCCTTCCCCGGCTGCGTTTGTGAAGTTGAGATTTTTCGCGACTGCACGGGGAAGGCTTGTTAAGGGTGGCGTCCCGGAGCATCGCCGGATGTGAATCTCAGTTTGCGCCGCAGGCTGAAATTTATGGGGCAAATCCCGTGACACTATCGCGACTGTCAGTGCCATATGCAATTTCATCTCGCCGCCGCAGGCTGAGTTTACCGCGGGAAATAAGCGTCCCGTACGATAAAGGAAGATCGCGTCACCTTAAAACTGCACGGGTATGCCCGCCGTCGGCGCGAGACCGGGGTTCCAAAGGGGCAGAGCCCTTTTGCGGCGGGTGATTCACAAGAGGGTGAGCCGCGGAACCCTCTTGTGCGCCCCACGCGCAGTGGTTACATATAAAATCGAAAAGCGGAGCTTTTCTACCTTCTTCCCCCAACGCCTTCCGCGCAGGACAAAATCCCTGCTCCGGTATTTTCAGCAAAATACCCCTAAAAAAGCGCATCCGTGCTGCCAAACCGACAACACGGATCAAATCACGTTACGCTTC
>JAFTPW010000174.1:0-4160 GCA_017463075.1 Clostridia bacterium | reverse complement strand
TCCGCCGGCGAGTGAAATCCCTGAAACATAACAACACCAGCAGAACAAAGTGTATCATCCAATGTTCTGCTGGTGTAATTATTATTGTTCGTCGTCCCATTCAAGTCTGATGTCGAAGCGGAAGGAGTCGAACATCTTTACAAGCTGATCGAAGAGGCATGGCGTCCGTTCAACCTCGTGAAGCTCATGAATCCCGGTCCGATTCATCGAAGCCTCGTAGCTGACGAACACGATGGAAGACTCCTTCTTGAAAATTGCGAGGAGGGATTCCATACGCATCGTTTTTTCTTCCCCGATCTTCTCATATCCGCCCATCGAAATTGCGAGGACCTTCTCGGGATCGGTAGCGAGATAAAGGCAATGTTCTTCATCACCCGCCGTAAAATCAAAGCGCGAAATGCTGTTGTCCGAGTTTTCTATAAGCACAAGCGCCTGAAGGATCTCCTGCTCGTCTCCATGGTTATCCAAGAATGTGTAATCTTCATCCATAACGATGCGTACACATTTGTCTTGATGCTGATCTGCAAATTCAAAGAGAGCGGACATCGTTTCGTCGTTAAGCTCGTCAAAGTGGTTGGTGTTGTAGTATCTTCTCATGTTATTTTTCTCCTTGATTGGGATTATTGTTTTTTGATGTTTTTCGGATTTTCACGGATTTCCGTGTTCCGGCTGAGGTAGCTTTGCAGGTCTTCTTCTGAGATGAGAATCCTGCGTCCGATCCGAGTGTGATTTAACCGTTTTACAAGAGCATAGGCTGTTGTTCTGCCAATGCCCAGAGTCTGGATCAGATCTTCTACGGTGTAGTAATTTTTGCTCATTTTTGTTTCTCCTTTTCAGGTGATATTGTTATGTATATGTTGGTGCAAAGCGGGAGCAATTGGTTTTAATACAGATGAAACATGACAGTTTTTTATGATTGTGTCAGATTTGAATTATTACAGAATCAATAAACTGCTAGTGATTAAAGCGGTATATAAAATTATTTAATATCTATTAATAAACTATAACACCAACATAACACTAATATAGAATAAATCTTCATCCAGATGCAGCTGGTACTGACTGCAAAAATTTTATAATCAAAAGGAGATTTCACACAATGAAAAAGTACTTCAACACCACAGATGCGCGCGACACGGACAACGCCGACGTTTTCTTATTTATGAACCGCGCGGACAAGCACTGGGACGACTTCATCCGAATCGCGCTGAATGAAGAGCACATGCTGCTCAATTGCATGGGCCGGCAGGAGTACGAAATCAGCCGCGCCATGCTCTTCCTCTGGGACAACGAAGCCGTAATGCGTTTCGACTTTGAGCCGGAGGATCCCGATGCGTATTTTTACTGTGCGGCAGACCCGAAAAACGGGGTCGCAATCAGACTCTCGACACCGGAAACGGATCTCGAGGGATTCAACACGTTCGGCACCAACACGGGACTTTTCGGGCTGTTCATGACGGAGGAAGAGACGATTTTTCTTACATATGACGGCACCGCGGACAGAATCGGATGCAGTATTCTCCCGGAAACAAAAGGTGCTCCGCGCGTGATGGAAGAGATGGAGATGCTGTTCAACCTGTTCCGCACGTATATGGAAGAGGTTGAGAAAGAAAATGAAGCGAAAAATGATGCTCATCCGAATAAGACTGAAGCGGATGAAGAATAAGGACCGCGCGAAATAATGACAAACGGCAGAACATGGGATGAAGGGATCCTGTGTTCTGCCGTTGTTTATGTCGCAGAAAAACGCCCCGATCCGGGCATTCAAACCTGAATCGGGGCGTTCTGTCAGTATTTAGGACTCAGAATACGGAAGCGTGAAGCCTTCCCAGCCTGCGATATGGCGGGACAGAATCATGGCATCCTTACGGTTCACAACTTCGTCTCCGTTCACATCAGCCGCTTCCGGCACGGGCAGGGTCACATCATGACCGGCGAAATACCGGCTCAGAAGATCAGCGTCAGCAGTGGTCACTTCCCCGTCACCGTCAACATCACCGTAAACAATCGAAATTTCCGGTTCACGGATCAGGTAGGAAGCACTGTTGTCATACAATCTGGTTTCCTCCGCATCCGCCGTTACTTCAAGATACAGCGTACCCGGCGTATCATCGGCGATATAGCGGATCGCCTCAACCGACTTCGCATCCACGGAGTCGATGGTGATGATATCCAGAACCTCGCCTTCCGCATTGTCGCGGCGGACAGTCAGCGCTGCACCGCTTGCATAACCGCTTCTGTTTTCGACTGTGATATCGAGAATCCTTACATCGTTTCCGAAAAATGCCTCGTAATCGAGAGCCAGATCGGTTTCGCCGAATACCAGCACTGCATTGTTGTCCGAATCATCGAATTCTTCATGTTCGGGAGCAGACACAACGATCCGGTATTCTCCGTATTCACCGGATTCCGGAGTCTGTACGGGAACGGTCAGAACCGTCGTTTCACCGGCTGCGAGAGAAGTGGTAATCACGGATTCCGATACCGTACTGCCGTCCTTCTCGAGTGCTATCCGGAGCTTGTCGATGTCCTGTGCCCCGTGATTGGTGATATCGAGATAAACCTCAACGGTATTTCCGGGAACTGCGGTATTGGCATCATAATAGACGCTGTTTACTGTGATATCCTCACGCGGAACCGCTTCGGTGACATACATATCCGCCGCTTCATCCAGCTCCGAGGTATAGACAACGACGATTTCACCGTCTTCATTGATGAATGCGGAGTAGTCGTTGATGTATCCCAGTTCCTGATAGGTCAGGCGGATGCCCTCGGACCATGCATCGGTTTCCGCATTGTATTCGCGGATGTACAGATCCGAGCCGGATTCGGCGCTTTCTGTGTAGAGCATAACGGATCTGCCGGAATCGGAGAGCATCTGATAGCTGCCGTTGATGCCTGCGTTTTCCAGAAGCACCTTCGGCGTGTCCCCTTCCGCTTCGATACTGCAAAGCGCGCCGTCATGGATCCAAGTCAGCGTATCCGCAGCACAGATTTCGGTGAAGCAAGGCAGAGCACTGCATCCGGATGCCTCGAGAGTTACAGTTTCACCGCTCTCGGTATTATAGAGCCGGAGAGTGGTATCATCGCTGGTTTCAAAGGAATCGTCGCCATCCGTAATATAGGCAATGTACGCCGTATCACCGAGAACACCGGTACAGACCGCAAGAACCGCCTGATCGGTTTCCGCGCAGACGACGGGATCACTCCATTCGCCGTCCGTGTATTCGCTCATGAAGATCGTGTTCGTGCCATCAAGTCCCCAGATGTCCCCTGCGTCATTCTGATACCATACCAGATATGCATTGCCGTGACGGACATACAGATCGGGAGCGGCATCCATCCGATCATCGGACGTGAAGGTCGTCACCTGACGGAAGGATTTGGTATTGCTGTCATACACAGCCGCACAGATTTCCATGCATGCCGCGCTGTCGTCGAGCGTGTTCTCATCCGTGAGCTGATGGTTCAGGTTGACCCATGCAAGCATGATGTTTTCGCCGTCATCCGCAAGCACAGGATAGCTGTCAAGGGTTCCGTCATCACAGACGCTCTGAGGAACGGACCATTCCTGCAATTCTTCATTGAAGACGGAGTACACCAGCTTGGTGCGGTTGATGGAGGCACGGGTCGCGTCATCGGTCAGCCATACCATCACTTTATCCGTTCTCGTCTGCGCAGTCTGAAGCTGGGTATCGGGATAGATATTGCTCATGAGAAGCACGGTATCCGATTCTCCGCCGTCGTCGGCTGCCATGACGGATGCATCGGTGGCATTGGTTTCTGTGTACCAGTCGGATGTGCTGTCGAGATAGGACCGGTCGGCGAGGGTGAAGGGGAGGTCAGAAATCGTTATATACGCATCCTCCGCACAGGAGGCAATCGCCAAGGTTTCTTCCTGCGGTAATTTGAAAGTTTTTGACAAAAAGGTCCAGTTATACTCGAAAGCAAGCAACTTGAATTTCACAAAAGCTCTGGGTGTTATGCTTAAGCCGTAGTCCATATCGGGCAATGTAAATGTTCCTTCCGCATCCACACCGCCATTGACTGTAATATTCGCAACTTCAGCATATCCAACACCGACTCCGAGACTGAAACCGATCCCCAGTTTAAGCTCAATCTGTGATTCAAGTTCGGTAAGCAGATCCTCAACAAAAGTA
>JAFTPW010000173.1:0-4962 GCA_017463075.1 Clostridia bacterium | reverse complement strand
GCGGTACAATCTGTGGATATGAGCATTGGTACCCAATCTTCACAGTTATGCTTGGAACAGGGCTTCGTGTCGGTGAAACCGTTGGACTGAGATGGTGTGACATTGATTTGGATAAGGAACGCTGAATTTTCGAAACAGAAAACTGCTTGTTACTCGGATGAATAACAAGCAGTTTGAGGATCGTATGCAGTTTACGCCGACGCCGGAGTCCGGTATTTCTCCGCCTGCAGCTTGAACATCTCCGCATATTTCCCATTCTGCGCCATCAGCTCATCATGACTGCCGGATTCGATCAGCTTACCGTCTGCAAACATGAGTATCCGGTCAGCCATACGGGTGGTTGACAGCCGGTGCGAGATAAACACCACCGTTTTGTCCTGCGCATATTCAAGGATCGTGTGGTTCAGCTCGTATTCCGCGATGGGATCAAGTGCCGACGACGGCTCATCCATGATGACAAGATCATACGGCTTTGCGAAAATCCGGGCAATCGCCACCTTCTGTGACTCACCGCCGGAAAGATTCACACCGTCGTCGTAGAATTCCTTGGTCAGTTCGGTATCCATGCCTTTTTCAAGGGAATCGAGCTTTTCGCGGAACGTGGCTTTCGTCAGTGCATCGGTGACGGTATCGCGGTCAGCATCGGTGCATTCACTGCCGAGGACGTTTTCCGCGATGGTGGACGCGAAGATTTTGTAATCCTGGAACACCGTGCCGATTCTCGAACGCAGGGAAGGGATGTCGTATTCCCGGAGATTGTGCCCGTTGTACAGGATTTCGCCGTCCACGGGATCGTATAGCCGCATGAGGAGCTTGGTCAGCGTGGTCTTGCCCGCACCGTTGTAGCCGACGATGGCGATTTTCTCACCTTTTTTGATGGTCAGATTGATGCCGTCAAGGGAATTCTTCGGTGCTTCTTCTTTGTGGTCGTCCTTCTTTTCAGTGTTTTCCGTTGCCTGATACGCAAAGGTGACATTCTTCAGCTCGATCGTTTCCAGCGGTTCCGCCGTTCTGTCTCCGCTGACGATCTTCGGCTCATAGGAGAGGAATTTCAGGTATTTTCCGATGTACTGGGCATTGTCGGGCATCCGGATCAGATTCCGCGCCAGATCGTACATACTCCAGTTCAGGTTCCAGATGATGTTGATCGACGCCACAAAACTGCCGAGCGGAGCCGTGCCGTCGTAGAGCTTGAACAGGAGCAGGATGACCGGGAGAAACTGAGAGACAGTGCTGATCGTTTCTTCGAGGATCGAGAGAAGATACTGCTTTTTGCCGTTCTTCACTTCTTCCTCCACGATGCCGGTCACGCTGTCGGCGTAGATTTTGTTGAGATTCTCGCCGGCTTTGCTGATGCGCAGTTCCTTGGCGTAATCGGACAGGTGATAGACCCGGTTGATGTAGGAATTCTTCCGGTGAAACGGCTTGACGCGCTCGTTCTTTTTGAAGGCGATCTTGTTGCCCAGTCCCCACATGGCGGCATTGAGCGCACAGCTGATCAGCAGAATCAGACCGACGAGGATATCCACCTGCATCATCAGCGTAATCAGTGTGGACAGCGTAATCAGGTAATTGATGATCCGCGCGGTGTCGTCGAGAACCTGTACGGCGCGTCCTTTCGATTCGTCCATTGCCCAGACGTAGTCGTTGTAGAACTTCGGGTCGTCATAGCAGGCGAGATCCATTTTCAGCGCGTGACCGAACAGCTCCGCGTGCATTCTGTGCTGGAGCTTCTTGTCGGTGACGGTCTGGTAATACTGATAATACCATGCGTAGAACAGGTTGATGCTCACGTTCACGCCGAGGATCAGCAGGATGTATCCCGCGATTTTCCCGAAGGTGATGTCCGGCAGGTCAAGGGCGTTGAACAGCTTGTAGGTGAAAATCGTCTGTACGGAGCTTGAGATACCGCCGATGATACCCACGATGAACATGAACACAATGTACTGCGGCGTCATCTGCGCGATTTTTCTGAGCATCAGGAAGTTGTATCTGATCACCTGACCGGCGGGCATTTTTTCTTTTTTGTCTTTCTTCTTATCGTTTTCAGCCATTCGGATTCACCTCGCTTTCCGTCTCAGCATAGTTTTCCGCCTGCATCCGGAACATTTCCGCATACTTTCCGTTCTTCGCAATCATTTCGTCATGACTGCCCGATTCGATGATCTCGCCGCCGTCCATGAGGAAGATGCGGTCGGCAAGAACAGCGGAGGACAGACGGTGCGAAATGAAGATCAGCGTCCGGTCACGACAGGCGTCCAGCATATTTTTGAACATATTGTATTCCGCAATCGGGTCAAGCGCCGAGGAAGGCTCGTCCAGAATGACAAACGGCGAGTTGTTGGTGAATGCACGTGCAAGGGAGACCTTCTGCGCCTCACCAACGGACAGCACCGCGCCTTCATCGTCAAACTCACGGGTCAGCGTGGTGTGGATGCCGTTTTTCAGGCTCATCACCTTGTCGTAGGCACCGCTCTTTTTCAGCGCTTCCGTCACAAGCTCGTCGTCTCCGTCACGGAGCGGTCGGAGCAGGACGTTTTCGGCAACGGACAGGGAGAAAATTTTGAAATCCTGGAACACAACCGTGAACGCATCCCGGTAGGAGTCGCTGTCATATTCGCTGACATTGTGTCCGTCGAGCGTGATTGTGCCGCTGTTCGGTTCATACAGATGCAGGAGCAGCTTCACGAGGGTTGTTTTGCCGGAGCCGTTGTGTCCCACCAGTGCGATTTTTTCGCCGGGCTTCACGGACAGCGAGATGTTTTTCAGCGCATCCGATTCCGCACCGGTGTAACGGAAGGTCACATTGTTCAGTGCAAGCTCGCCGTCACCTGCTTTTCTGCCGTCGGTGAGGTGCTTGATCTTCGGCTCATATTCGAGGAAGAAGCGGTAGTCTTCGATGTACATGGCATGATCGCGGAATTCGGTGAACACGCCTGCCATGCGGGAGAGCTGCCACGCCACGTTTTCCACGGAATTGAAGACGACAAGACAGTCGCCGAGGAGCATCGTTTTCGAGACCAGCGTGCGGAATCCGGCATACAGCATGGCGGTACAGGACGTAATCTGCGCGCCGGAATTGGAGAGAAGATGAAGCATCGTCATCTTAAACCCGTACTTCCGCCACAGTGCGATGTATTCCCGGAGTGCGTCTCCGTATTTTTTGAACATCAGAGACGGCATACCGCCGAGCCGCATTTCCTTGGCGTATTCGTTGAGGTAGAAAATCCGCTGAACATAGCCTTCTCTGCGGTCGAGCTTGCGGCGTTCGTCGCTGCGTTCCTTGTCGGTTTTGTTGCGCTTGTTGCGGATCAGCCCGAACAGAAGCGGAATCAGCCCGAACACGATCAGAAGCGGGTCGATCAGGAACAGCATCACGCTGGTGGAGCTGAGGGAAACCGTTGCCCAGACCAGCTCGTCGATCGTATATACTACATCCATGCACCGTCCGTAGGCGTTGTCCATGGCTTTGACGTATTTGTCGTAGAACTCGGGATTCTCGTAGCATTCCAGTTCCACGGCGGCGGCTTTCTGAAACAGCTCCGTCTGAATCCGTTCCACGATCCTCTGACGGTAGCGCGGGTAAACGATCTGCGGCAGAGTGTCAATCAGCAGATACCACACAAGCTGTGCGGCAATGAGAGCAAGAAGCATCCCTATGACTTCCGATGCGGGTCGCCCCAGCTCATACCGGTTGACGATCTCGCGCAGAAGCCAGATGCTCATGAGGAAGTCAAGGAGAGCATTGCCCACGGACCAGAAAAAATAAGTCGGCAGGTACGACGGTGCGGTTTTGTGAATGATTTTTAATACGAATAAGTTGTTGGATACCACACGCCGCAGTTTCAGGGCGTTCGGATCCTTCTTTTTCTTTTCTTTGATTGGTTTTGTTGTTTTGCTCAATCAAGTCACCTCCCGATTGAATGTCAGACATCGTTTCCGGACAGCATGGCAAAATACCGATCCGCTTTTCTGCGTGCCTTGCCGATGTACTCCCGGTTCAGTGCATAGAAAATCTGCAAACCCTTCCGCCGGGAAACGGAGAGCAGATAATCCTCCGTGAGCGCATCAATGTGCCGCAGAACGGTGGTGACGGGAATGCCGGTCGAGCGTGAGAGGTCGCTGGCGGTCATTTCTCCGTTTTCTGCGAGTGCTTCCAGAATCAGGCGTCGGATCTCGTTCCCGAAATTGTCAAAGAACCGGTCGAGATCAATGCTGTCTTCGTCAAATGCACGGATGAGGGCGTCCGTGTGTCGGATTCCGGCGATCAGACGACAGGTGCCGTTGTCAGCGCGGAAAAGGAGTACATCCGGCCGGAGAAGCGAGATTGACACAGTGATCTCGTTGTGTTGTGCCGGATCGAATCCTGCTGACGGGTAGAGCCTGTCATACCTGCCGGATCGGATTTCGGAAAAGACAGCGGTGCATTCGGATTCCTGTTTTCCATGGAGTTTTTCGATTCGCCCGCCGACTTCCCGGAGTGTGCGGCACAATTCCGTAACCGCATGACGGAAATAGGTCAGACACAGGAGCGCCTGATACTTGAAATCCGCCGGATAGTCCGTTTTGTCCAGCCGCATGGCGGTTTTCATGGAACAGTCCCCGTGAGAATCCGCGCAATCATCAGAACCAAACAGCGCATCCGTCACGAGCCTGCGGAGGTTGTCCCGTTCATCTTCATCGTCGAGAATGTCGGTGAGTTCGGAAATACTGCCGCAGGAAAGGTGATCCATGAAGAACTCCATCACCGGTGCAGGACGAGAATCCCGGCAGAAGAAAAAGGGCGCGGGAATCTTTGGCAGGGACGGAATGGATTCAAACAGAGCCATATCGTCACTGTCGGCAATTAACACAGCCGATTCTTCTGCATAGGCTGCCGTCAGATACACAAGAGTATCGTACAGCACACCGGTTTCCGGGATGAACTTCATAAATAACCTCCGAGAAATGGAAAACACAAAT
>JAFTPW010000172.1:0-6873 GCA_017463075.1 Clostridia bacterium | reverse complement strand
TCTCGAGGCATTCCGCTTCGGCTACGACGTGGTCTACACCAATCAGCAGGCGGCGGGTGCCTATCGCGGATACGGTGCGACACAGGGCATTTTCGCCGTGGAATCCGCTGTAAACGAGCTTGCGGAAACCCTCGGCATCGATCCGACCGTCATCCGCGACAAAAACATGGTCAAGGAAGGCATGATTATGCCCGCGTACTACAACGAACCCGCATCCGCCTGTGCGCTTGACAAATGCATGGCACACTGCAAAGAGCTGTTCGGCTGGGATGAAAAATACCCCGTGCGCGACATGGGCAACGGAAAAATCCGCACCGCCGGTGTTGCAATGGCGATGCAGGGCTCGTGCATTTCGAACGTCGACGTCGGTTCCGCAACCGTGAAGCTGAGTGAGGACGGCACGTACAATCTCCTCATCGGTGCGGCGGACATGGGCACGGGATGCGACACCATCCTTGCGCAGATGCTCGCCGAATGCATGGAATGCGACGTGGATGATGTGGCAGTCTTCGGTGCGGATACGGACGCTTCTCCCTATGACTCCGGTTCCTATGCGTCTTCCACGACATACATCACCGGCAAGGCAGTCGAAAAAGCGTGCGGTGACTTGAAGAAAAACATCTGTAAAATCGCCGCGGAAATGCTGGAATGCGCGCCGGATGAAACAGAATTTGACGGAAAGCAGGTTCGCCGGAAGAACACCGATGACGCGGTCAGCCTCACGGATATCGTGTACAGAGCACAGGCAGGCAGCAGCATCGCCGTCGTGGCAACCGCAACCCATTCTTCCCCTGTGTCTCCTCCGCCGTTCATGGTCGGCATGGCGGAAATCGAGTTGGACAAGCTGACCGGTCAGGTCACAGTGCTCGACTACACAGCCGTCGTGGACTGCGGTATCCCGATCAATCCCGCGCTGGCACGGATTCAGACGGAAGGCGGTCTGGTACAGGGCATCGGTCACACACTGATGGAAAACATCACGCTCAACGACCGCGGAAAGCCGATGGAATCCTCGTTCATGCAGTACAAGCTGCCCACGCGTCTGGATATCGGCAGACTGAACGTGGAATTTGAGCACAGCTACGAGCCGACGGGTCCCTTCGGTGCGAAATCCATCGGGGAAATCGTCATCAACACGCCCGCTCCCGCCATTGCCCACGCCATCTACCGTGCGACAGGCGTATGGCACCGCGAGCTCCCGATCACTCCCGAAAAAATCGCCATGACACCGGCGGAATAACAGAACGACAAAACCTCCCATGAGTGAAATTCACGGGAGGTTGTTTTGTTGTTCCGGCTGAAATTATCCCTGCGGGCTGGATTTCACGGAGATTTCGTACTTCTTCTGCCAGTCGGCGATGTATGTATGCGTGTAGTATTCGACGTCCTCCATGTTGCCGGGTGTACTCGTCGTGAACGCGCAGTATTTGCCGAGATAGCCGCAGGGATTCATGCCGATCACCCATTCCTGATTTGCGGCAGTCATCACAATCTCCGGCGTACCCAGCGTTCCGTTTTTGAAAATCCGCGCACGCATGATTCTTGTGTTCGGCTTGCCGAGGAGTCCGCTGACCGTATCCGGCGAATCCTCATCGCGGTATTCAAACAGCACCTCAGCCGTCTCGTCGTTCCACGGTCTCCAGAACAGCATGTCCCCGCAGACGGCAAATTTATCCGCGTTTTCCAGTACCGGCACAGGTGCGGATTTTTTCAGCAGATTCACCCGGTACAGCTCTTTGTGATACGCCTTCTCACCGGTTACCGTGTACCAGAATTCATCGCCGACGACCTGACCGTCCCAGATGTAATCGTCGAATCCGAAAACCGGCGTGAGCATCGCGTTGACCAGATAAGTCTCGGGAACCGACCGGTCGTACATGACGATGTGGTTTTCGCCGAACCAGAGCATCGCATCCTGCGGAATCGGCAGAACCGTGTACACCAGCTCGTCCAGATTCAGTGCATAGTACCTCTGTGTGCCGTCCCATTCCATGGCGCGCAGGTACAGAATCCCGCCGGACACCGAGAGCTCCGTGATGCCATACATGGAATCGAAGACCTTCTCGAAGTGATCCGATCCCTTCTGCCAGCGGAGCACCATATAGTTATGACTGCTTTTGTAGGATGTGATATCCCGGGTTCCGTGTACCCAGTATGTGCCGATGTAATACATGCAGTCGTTGTACCAGATACACGATCCTGTGAACTCAGACGGTGAACTCAGATGCTCGCACGGCAAGTCTTCATCCCGCCGGCAGTCCTCGAAGGTGCAGATTTTCTCCATCTTCCCGTTCTCACCGGGATAGAACAACCCAATGGAGGACGTGCGCTCATCCACAATCTCCGTGCGCCAGACACAGTTCACCGCTTCTCCCAGGCTCTCCGCCTCGCTGTAATACGCCCAGAACTCCTCCACGGGCACCTCTGTCGTAACCATCGCTTCGATATCCTCGAACACAGTCCGGCTGAACCGACGATACACCCGATCCCCGTCCTTGTACACATCTTCCTCCACAATCACGTCCTCGTCCTCGGGAATCGCCGCATCCGGATCCGCGCATCCCGTCAGAAACAGCATCACGCCGAGGTACAGAAGCATCCGTTTTCCGTAATTTTTCATGGCACTGCGGCTCCTTTCTGTTTTGTCAAAATAAGTATATCATACTTTCCCGCACGCGTCAATGGCTTAGGGATGAAATTTGTCAATTTTCACATATTTCTTCACCTCCGAGGTCGCCGTCCGCTTTGAGCCATGCGCGCAGCATCGTATGCGACGTTCCCATGAGCTTTGCGGCGGCACGGCACGACAGCTCACCCGCTTTCCACCTCGCCTTGATCTCCTCGTAATTCTCCGGACGCGGAACCGGGCGTCTGCCGAACTGCACACCGTTTGCCTTTGCGATCTCGATGCCCTCCCGCTGACGCTGACGGATGAATTCCCGCTCGGTCTGCGCAACGTAGGAGAGAAGCTGAAGCACGATGTCCGCGATCAGGGTTCCCGTCAGGTCACGTCCCTTGCGCGTATCGAGGAGCGGCATGTCCAGCACGACGACGTCAACCTGCTTTTCCTTGGTGAGAATCCGCCACTGCTCAAGGATTTCGTCGTAGTTTCTGCCGAGCCGGTCGATGCTCTTGATGACGAGGATGTCCCTGGCGCGGAGCTTTTTCATGAGCCGCTTGTATCCCGGACGGTCGAAATCCTTCCCGGACTGCTTGTCGACGATCATGCATTTTGCCATGACGCCGAATTCCTCCATGGCTTTGACCTGCCGCTCCTCGTTCTGATCCCTTGTGGATACCCGGATGTACCCGTACGTTTTGTTTTCCATTTTTATGCCTCCTGTTTATAAATAGGGTTCAGGAGCATTGTGGCATAAAACTGTTTATTTTGCAAACTAAATTGTTTGCAATGTATGCTTTGCTTTCAGCGGAACTCACACGTCCGGAAAAAGAAAAAATCCCGCATCCGGTTCTCCGGGTACAGGATTGTGATGCGGGATTCATTTGAGGTGGCTGCCGTTTGTCCACCGGAGCTGTGCATACGCCTTCTTCCGTTTGTGTACGGAGAGAGCGAGATATCCGGCGCATTGGGTGAGATGCAGAATCAGGCTGACGGCTGTGCTCCATGGCTCAGGCAGGATCAGCCCGAATGCGGAGGACAGGATATTAAGACCCAGATAGATCGCCGCAAGCGGATTGCCAATCTCGATAAACAGATTGGAGATGTGAACAACGACAATCACCGAAATCATAACGGCAATCACCGGAAATTCGCGGTCCAGCATGATCCGGAAATCGTTTTTCCAGCCGGCAAATGCAGTTCCGCGGTAATCCCGTTCCAGCTGATCCGTCACATCGTCCTGCCGGTGCACCATGTGATTGAGCAGGAACACGTATCCGACGGCTGTGATGACACCGGCGATGAGAAAACGCAGAAACTGCTGATCCTCGGTTGCGGCGGCAAGGAACAGAATCAGAAGGTAGGATGCAATGAAGCAGGCAAGCGTTACCACCGAAGCCAGCGTCACCAGCCACAGCGCGCGGAGCCATGAGAGTCTTTGCTTATTCGGATTCATCGTTTCCTCCCATGTTTTCAGTTTGTTTCAGATATTCCCGGAACACCGGAATCTGATCCAGCCATTTTTCAACTTCGCTCAGCTGCTTCCGGCTGAATTCCTCGCCGCGCGGATGTGCGTTGAAGATCAGCGGAGACTGCTTCCGGTTATTGCCGTGCCACCCTTCGAGATTGATCCGGATTTTTTCAAGAAGGTCACGCGCGCGCTCCGTCAGTCCAAGCTGAAAGGCAAGCTGTGCCGCGTGTCCCAGATTGTACAGCATCTGAACCTCAAGCGAGCCGACGGTGTACCGCACAGGATCCATCTGAATCAGCTCATAGCACTGCGCCGCACGGATATACAGCTCCATTTTTTCTTCATCCGTTTTGTCATCCGTTATCATGCTTCGGATGGTTATTTCCAGAAAATCAGCGAGAACATACGCGTTTGCCTTCAGTTGATTTTCCTTCGGAGCACCTTCCAGACAATACACGCCATACAATTCCCGCGATGCATAAACCGACGGAAGCTGATCCCGGTAAACCACCGCTGATTTCCGTATGGTTTCATCCCCGGAGTCCTTGCAGATCAGCATCATATTCTTGCACACCGCGGCGCGGATATCGTTGTTCCGGCAGAACAGTTCCACGCGTTCCGCAAGGCGCATCAGACGCCGGATTCCCGATGCGTCATAGATCTTTTTCTGCCGCACAAGCCCGGTGAGCGTGGAATACAGCTCAAATTTATCCGGCTGATGACCGATTTCCTGCTCCAGCAGCTCGGCGCATTCCATCCATTTTCCCTCACGGTGCAGCTGATTCAGCCTGAGATTGAATTTTTCTTCCGCGTTTTCCTCCAGAAGTTCATTCATGCCCAAGAGCTCATCCGCAGAGGTGTGATACAGCATCGCGATCCGCGGGATCAGGGTCACATCCGGCGCCAGAATCCCGCGCTCCCACTTGGAAACGGTCTGCGGTGCGACATTCAGCTTTTCGGCGGCTTTTTCCTGTGTCAAATCATTCCGGATCCGCCATTCCCGGAGTCTGTCCTTCAGTTCCATGGTTTTCCCTCGATTCTGATAAGATTCCGCTCCTTCAGGATTCTCACCGCCCGTCTTCGAGCCAGCATCACCACAGCTGTATATTCGCCGGCAATCAGTACCAGATTCCACAGACTGCCGAAAACCACCGCGGTATGAAAAGGCAGAAATTTGCTCAATGCACTTACACATCCCGTCATCGGCATATACAGAGCTGTAATATAGGCGATCAGATTCTTCCCTTCCGCGCCGTACATGATGAGCGGCATGACAAATGACAGAAGCACGAGCAGCATCAGCACCGGAAACTCCCGCGTGAACAGGATCCGCGCATCATTCCGCCATCCCGTGAAAGCCTGCTGACGGTAGTCGATTTCCGTGAGATGCTCCATATCCGCCCGCGGATGCAGAAGTGTGTTCAATACCAGCGGAAAAGCCACACTCACCGTCAGGCAGATGATAAGCAAGGCAATATTATCCCTCGCTTCAAAATTTTCAAAAACCGCACGCAGGATCGTCGGAAACTGAATCAGAGCGGATCCGAGATACCCCAGCACGCACAGTCCCGATGCCAGTGTGATTTTGACAAACGCTTTTCCGAACGGTATAGTCCCTGTTTTCATCGCTGTCCTCCCATAGAGATACTTTATTTTACTATATCACAGCATCCGCGCCCTGTCAACAGCCGGAACGGACAGCCGCCCCACAACAAAACAGCGAATCCGAATGAACACAAAAATCCCACGACATACGCCGAAACATCGGAGTCGTGGGATATGTATCAATTCAGGCTTGCATCACGCCAGTGTATTGATCTGGTACGGCGTGGTCTGGTAGACGTAGTAGTTCAGCCAGTTCTGGAACAGGAGATTCGCGTGCCCTCTCCATGTGACGCGTGGACCTTTCGCGGGATCGTCGTCCGGGTAGTAATTGTACGGAACCTCAATGGGAAGTCCGGCGTTCAGGTCGCGGAGGTATTCCTTCTCGAGGGTATCCGGGTCATATTCGGAGTGTCCGGTGACGAAAATCTGACGCTTGCCGATGGCTTCGACGACGTAGATGCCCGCCTTCGTGGACGACGCGATGACTTCAAGCTCGGGAACCTGTTCAACGTCCTCGCGGGAGATGGTGGTATGACGGGAGTGCGGCGCATAGAACCGGTCGTCAAACCCGCGCATGAGGCTGCACTTCTTATTGTCGGCAACATGCTCGTACACGCCGAACAGCTTCTTCTCAAGCGGATGCTTCTGGATGCCGTAGTGATAGTACAGACCTGCCTGTGCGCCCCAGCAGATGTGGAGCGTGCTGTGGACGTGCTTTTTCGTCCAGCGCATGATGAGGCACAGTTCCTTCCAGTATTCAACTTCCTCAAACGGCATCTTTTCCACGGGCGCGCCGGTGATAATCATGCCGTCGAAGTACTGATCCTTGATTTCCTCGAAGGTCTTGTAGAACGCGAGCAGGTGCTCTTCGGATGTATTCTTGGATTTGTGGGTTCTTGTATGCATCAGGGTCAGCTCAATCTGAAGTGGGCTGTTGCCGAGAAGTCTGGAAAACTGCGTCTCCGTCGCGATCTTCGTGGGCATGAGATTGAGCAGAAGTATTTTCAGGGGGCGTATGTCCTGCGTCATGGCACGCGTTTCGGTGATGACGAAGATATTTTCGCTGTTCAGAGTTTTGACGGCGGGCAGCTCATTGGGGATCTTGATGGGCATGTTCGCTCCCGGAGATTCGAGGTAAGACGCAAAAGGCTGTGAGGCGGAACAGGTGTGAAAAGGC
>JAFTPW010000171.1:0-4983 GCA_017463075.1 Clostridia bacterium | reverse complement strand
GACCGCGCGGCGCATGGTGAAGTGGGGCTTCAACACCGTCGCATGCTGGTCGGACATCCGCTTCGCTGAGAAATACGACATCCCGCACGTGACCATCATGCACGGCTACCCGAAGACGGAGACCTACATTTTCCGCGACTTCCCCGACACGCTCTCGCCGGAATTCGAGAAAAACGCGGATGAATGGGCAAAGCAGATTCTGCGCCACGCGGATGTGCATTCCCTCATCGGCTACTTCCTCGGCAACGAGCCGCAGTGGGCGTTTGTGAACAATCTCAACATCGCGGCACGTGCACTCGAATGTGAACAGTCCAGTTACTGCCGCCGTGCGCTGATTGACTTCATGCGGGAAAAATACGGCACCATCGACGCGCTCAACGCCGAATGGGGCTCGGATTACGCATCGTTCGACGACATGGACAGACCCGTCAACACGCATGCGTTCACGAAGCAAGCGAAAGCCGTCATCGACGAGTTTTCCGTCATCATGATCCGCGAATACATCCGCATTCCGTCCGAGGCAATCCGCAGATACGACCCGCACCACCTCAATCTCGGCATCCGCTATGCGTGGCTGTCGTCGAAGGTGCTTGCGAGCGGCTCGGAGTACACCGATGTGTTCAGCTTCAACTGCTATTCCATGGACCCGACGGATGCAATCGAGAATTTCTCCTCCCTCGTCGGCAAGCCGGTCATGATCGGGGAATTCCACTTCGGCGCCCTCGACCGCGGCATGGACGCAACCGGAATCCGCGGCGTCACGACTCAGGCAGAACGCGGTGCGGCGTACCGGTACTACATGCACAAGGCGGCGTCCCATCCGATGTGCCTCGGCGCGCACTACTTCACGCTGAACGATCAGGCATATCTCGGACGCTTCGACGGCGAAAACTACCAGATCGGCATCATCGACACGACCCAGCGTCCGTACGAGGACTTTGAAGCCGGCATCATGCAGACGCACGACGAAATCTACGACGTGATGAGCGGCAGAACCGAACCCACAACGAGACAGGCGGAAGAAATCCCGGCGATCTTCTTCTGAGAAAGGATATTTTATGCAGAACGGCAAACCCTATCTTGACACAAACGGCAATCCCATTCACGCGCACGGCGGCTGGATGCTGAAACACGGCGGCTACATCTACTGGTACGGCGAGGACAGACGCGAAAACCACTACGTCTCCTGCTACCGCTCCGCTGACATGAAATCGTGGGAATTCCGCGGGCATATTCTCTCGACCGACTCACCGACGGCGCACACATCCGGCAGATTCGATCTAAGACTCAGCTGGGAAAAGGACGGCGTGACCCGCAAAGTGAACATCGAGCGTCCGAAGGTGCTGTACAATGAGCTGACGAAGAAATTCGTGCTCTGGGCGCACTACGAAAACGGCGAAAACTACCTCGACGCGCGCGCCTGCATTGCGACATCCGACACCCCGGACGGCGAATTCACCTACCACGGCAGCTTCAATCCCTTCGGTGAAATGAGCCGCGACTGCACAGTGCACACCGATTCCATGGGCGACACCTACTTCATCTCCGCCGCACGGGACAACGCAGACCTGCACATCTACCGTCTGACCGCGGACTTCCTCAACGTGGACGAATGGGTGAAATCCCTGTACTGCCACGAATACCGCGAAGCTCCCGCACTGTTCGAAAAGGACGGCAAGACCTACATGATCTCGTCCTACTGCACCGGATGGGCTCCGAATCAGGGCAAATGGTGCGCGGCGGATTCCGTCACGGGACGCTGGGGACTGCTCTCCGACTTCGGCGACGACACAACCTTCCGTTCGCAGGCGGCGTTCATCTGGGAATGGGACGGAAAATTCTGGTACATCGGCGACCGCTGGTCCGGGAAGGAATATTTCAGCTCGACCTACGTTGCGCTGGAAATCCAGTTTGACGACGCCGGAAACCCGTTCATCGAATACACCGATACACCGGCTTTATTCAACTGAATAAGCCTGGCGTTATTCAACAAAACAAACCGCAGAATCCTGTGAAAAATCACGGGAAACTGCGGTTTTCGCTTCATTTGCGGAGGTCTTTGAGATATCCGATGCTTTTGTGGTTGAGCGGGAAGAAGTACACATCGCGGTCCGTTCCGTCGTTCCAGTCAATGGAGGTGTATGCAATCGCGCAGGTCTGAATCCATCCTTCCTCGAACCGCACAGTCCGGTACGGCACGAACGAGAGAATCAGAAACAGCGCGGCGCAGACTCCGGCAGTGATTCCGCGGATGCGGCGTACCTTGGCGCGGTATTCCGGCGTTTGGTTCCGGTTTTCGGGCAGTGCGGTATCGTCGGCGAGATTTTTTGACGTCACAATCGAGACAATGCACCGTACGACAACGCCGAGTACGAGATATACGGGCAGAGCAATCCCGACGGCGGCATATCCGAAGATAAGAGCCAGCTTCACTTCAAATTCACCCACGCTCCCCGTCGGCATCAGCAGGCAGATCAGCGGGAACAGCAGAAGCAGGATCAGCCCGGCGAAGTAAATCTGTTTGGCGAGAATCCAGCAGGTTTCCGCGGACTCGCTCCGGAATCGGATCTTCGGCATGTCACGCTTCCCCTTTCTTCGCCGTGACGCTTTTCTGAATTTTTCCGTAAATCACAAGACCTGCAACGCTGACAGCCGTCGTGATGAGGAACACAACCGCCGCCGCGAGATAACTGCCGTCACTGAGTGCAGATCCGCCGACAGTTGATGTGACCACGGACGGAAGCCGTGCGAGAATGGCAATGATGAGGAACGATGACAGCCGGATGTTGGTCAGACCCGCATAGTAGGCGAGGATGTCCTTCGGTGTGCCGGGAATGAGGAAGAGCGCGAACAGGAGCCGGAACGTTCTGCCCGATGTGCGGATGAAATTCACCTTTTCGAGCTTGTCCCGCGGCACGAACAGCTCAAGCGCGCGCATGCCGTACTTCCGGATGAGCAGGAAAACGAGCGTCTGTCCGAGCGTCACGCCTGCAACCGTGATGAGAGTTCCGCCGAGCCAGCCGAATGCGTATCCCGCCGCGATTTCAAACGGTTCTCCCGGGATGACCGCGACGAAGACCTGAAGCACCGTCATCAGGAAGAAAACCGCGTAGCCCCAGATGCCGTGGGATGCGATCCACTCCTGAAACCGCCCCGGCTCATCGAGCATGCTGACGAACGGCTTTCCGATTTTCACAAAAATCAGCGCGCAGAGGATGAGATACACAATCAGCATCGTGACGGCGATGATCCGTTTGCTGTGCAGTTTCATTGGGTGCCTCCTTTTCTTTCATAATTGGAAATGCTATATCTCACGCCGCACGCCTTTCGAGAAATTCCAGCAGGCCGCCCCGGAATTCGCACCGGAAGCAGTCCATGCCGAGGTAATCCGCCGGGTGCATCAGGGACGCGGGATGGGGCAGATCGACATGGCACACCTGAGCAAGCACTTCCGCCACAAACTGCGAGCAGAAGTAGTATCCCGGAATCTCCACGGGAATGCCGAGCTTGCACGTCAGCAGTCCGAGGATGGAATACCGGTACTCCTGCCGCCGGATAAGCATGTTCGCAACCCGGTTCCGGGCACGGTAATATGTACGGTCGTCCACGTCGAGACGGAGCACTGCACAGGGAATGTTCCCCTGCGTCCGGTAAAATCCGCCGTCCATGCGTTCCTCGACAAGTCCTGCGGGCAGCGGAAGACGGGCATACCGCCGCGCAAAGCTGTACATGACGGGAGAGGACGGTTCGAATGCGATGGATACGTGCGTGTACGGCTCGTCCGTGAAATGTCCGATGAGCGCGGATGCAACGGATGTCGAGCGGGTGAGGATAAGGTAAATGGATTTCATGTCAGTCCTGCCGGGTGTTTTTATACCTTTATTATACCGCGCATGCCGCTGCAAATCAATGAAAAGAACATGAAAATCCGCTGACGGAAGATTAAAAAACGATGAGAAAACGCTTCTCTTTCCAAAGTTTTCACAGGTATGCGCAAAATTATTCACTCCGCATTTCCGTTTTTTGCCGTTCAGTCCGATGTTTCCGCTGTGCCGGTTATCGGTTTTGATGCATCTTTTGTGCAATCGATACAATTTTCGCGGCAGTGCATTGAAATATTCTGTCATTTCTGTGTATTGCATTCCGTTGTGCAGTGTGATAAAATATGTGCAATCAAATACGTGCGAGCTGATGCCGTCAGGAAAGCCGGGAAACCGCGCCGAAGGAGTAAAACTCTCAGGTATGTCACTGACATGAGGACTGACGGCGGATCGTACTCTGGAGAAGCTCACCCTGCGTGAGTGCCGAAGGTGCAAGGGTTCATCCCCAATCTCTCAGGCAAAAGGACAGAGTCATACTACCGTACAGGGGAAGTTTTTGCTTTTCCGGTACGGCGGCATCCACCCTTTCCTTGTATGCGGGCTGCTTCGGCGGGTCGTTTTTTTGTTCCTGCCGGGCTCTCCATCCAAAATTTCCTTCACAGAAAGGCATACAAATGGAAAACTTTATTCAAACCGTAACCGACGTCAACAGCATCATCAATGATTTCGTCTGGGTCAGACTGGGCATCTGGATCCTGCTCGGCACCGGCGTGCTCATGACCGTTCTCACGAAATTCTTCCAGATCACCCACATCGGACACTGGATGAAGAACACGCTCGGCGCGATTTTCTCAAAGGACGTCTCCGGTCACACCAAGGACAAGACCATCTCCCAGTTCCAGTCACTCTGCACCGCACTTGCCGCAACCATCGGCGTCGGCAATATCGCCGGTGTCGCTACGGCAATCGTCATCGGCGGTCCCGGTGCCGTGTTCTGGATGTGGGTTGCCGCCTTCTTCGGTATGATGACCAACTACTCCGAAAACGTGCTCGGCATCTTCTATCGCCGCAGGAACATTGACAACGAATGGTGCGGCGGTTCCATGTACTTCTTACAGGACGGTCTCGGCCGCTACAAGGGCTGCAAGGTCCTCGGCAAGGT
>JAFTPW010000170.1:0-7116 GCA_017463075.1 Clostridia bacterium | reverse complement strand
AGCAGAACGGCATCGCCCTGATTCTCCGGTACGCGATGATCTCGAAGAAGCCGGGTCCGTTTTCCGACGGTCTTGACGGTGAGCTTGACCGCGTGTACGAAATGATCCGCCGCGACGGGGTGCATGAGGTATTCTCCTCGTTCTTCACAACCGTTGAGATGCCGATTGATCTGCCGCGGAAATCCGAAATCAAAGCCGTCGTCAGCCGCATGCGCCGTCTGAACTGGGTGAAATAATCACGTGTACTCGAGGATGTTCATCGCCGTCCGCCGCTCGAAGTCGAGGATTTCCCGGCACAGCTTCACGGACTCCGCATCCGCCGCATTCAGCCGATGGAGTTTGCCGGTCAGCTCCGTCAGTCCGGTCATTGTGCCCTTCCCGATCATGGCGGCGATGTGCGTGTCCGTTGAGTCGACTGCGGTGTTCATCGCGATCCCCATTCTCGTCATGTTCCGCTTCATTGCGGAGGTTTCCTTCGGCGTCACATCAAGGCGGTTCAGCATCTCACCCGTGCGGGAAGTGAAGTCCGCGTACTGCTCAAGCTGATTCGTCACGTCCGAGAGAAGCTGTCGTCCAGTGATTTTCGGCACAATCGAGGACAGGGTTTCGCTGCCCATGGTTACGTTCCGGTACATCTCGCTCAGAAGTTCCACGGTGACATTGTTGTGTGAATCGGTATTGCCGCTCATTTCTGCACCTTCTTTCTGCGGATTTTCCGCAGTCACATTGTGTCCCGGAATCCGAAAAATATACGAAAACGCCGCCCGTGAAGTCACTGACCTCGCAAAGCGGCGTTGTTTTTCATTTGTTATCCCTGCCGATTTTGAAAAACCGTCTCAGAATCGGCACAGCAATCCTCGGACTTTTCCAGATCACAACTTTCATGGCAGAACCTCCGTTACGGTATCAGTGTATGCGCAGGAACGGATTTTGGTTCACCGCCGTGACGTCACAAGAAGTGCCGAGCCCTGTACCGTCACCACGGCGCATTCGTCCGTGACTTCGTTGCTGACCGCGTACGGTCTCTGGCGGATGAGCTGTGCACGGCTGAGCGGGTATTTGCATCCCGTCAGGGACACGACGCAGGTATCGAGCGCGAAAATCGAGAAATATCCGCCGTCGTTCTGCACCGTGACCGTCTCGTCCATGATGACCTGCACGGTGTTTTCGCCGTCGGTGAGCTTCACGCGGATGCCCTGACGCCGCAGGTCTTCGAGATAGAACACATTCGAGATGGAGTGATCGATTCTGCCGCCCGTACCGCCGACGATGGTGATGTACGTGCATCCGTGGTCGCGCGCGTATTCGCATGCCAGCATGGTGTCGGTGTCGTCCTTTTCACAGGGCACGCGGAGAATTTTCATCTGCGGCGGCAGAGCTTCGCGGTAGGAGTCGAAGTCACCCATCGTGATATCGGGCGTGATGCCGAGCTCCTGCGCCGTTGCATAACCGCTGTCCGCCGCGATCACGAGATCCGCCGACACGGGGAGCATCTTTTTCGCCCGCTGTACATTGCAGTAGCCGCCGGTGATTACCAGTGCCGTCATCGTCTTTTCCATTCGGGTATGCTCCTTTGCTCTTCATAGATTCGTATGTAGCTGTCGTGCCGGGATTTTGCCACCCGTCCGCTGTTCATTTTTTCGATCACCGCGCAGCCTTCTTCCCTGAGATGCGTGCATTTCGTGTACCGGCATTCCCCGAGGCATTCGGCAAATTCCCGGAAACTGCCCGCGAGCTCATCGTACGGGAAGAAATCGAAGCGCGTGAAGTCGAGCATCGAGAAGCCGGGAGTATCCGCCAGCCAGAAAATGCCCTCTCCGACCGCGATGGGATACAGCTCCACGTGACGGGTCGTATGGCGTCCGCGTTCGGTTTTGCGGCTGACCACACCGGTTTTCAGCTGTAAATCGGGAAACAGCGCGGTCATCAGCGTGGACTTCCCTGCCCCGGACACACCGGCAAACGCACCGGACACATGTCCCGCAGTTTCCGCCGACGAAATCTCGGCAATATAGTCCCGCAGAGCACCCACGCCGTCGCCGGTTTCACAGCTCACACGGAACACACGGTAGCCCGCAGTTTCGTAGATGGCGGCGTATTCCTCGCTCTTTTCGGGATTGAGGTCGGTTTTGTTGATGATGACGACCGTTTCGACGCCGGCGTTTTCCGCAATGACCGTGAGCTTGTCCGCCGTCAGCAGATCGGGCTCCGGAGATGCGCAGGGAATCACCGCGAACAGGTAGTCCAGATTGGCAACCGGCGGACGGATGAGGAGATTCTTCCGCGCATCAATCGCGTCGATGACCCAGTCCACCTCAACGCCGTTTTTCTTCTGCTTTCGGATTTCCCGCGCCACATCGTCCGGGACAGCGCCGTCATCCACTCCCGAAACATGGGAAATGACGACATCGTCTCCGACCGTGGGTGTGATCTGCTCCTTCCGGAAGACACCGCGCGCACGGCACAGCAGCTCTTCGTCGCAATTTTCACAGGTGCGCACGCCGTAAAGACCGCCCACGCCCCGCGTGATGATTCCGTGAATCGTTTTGTTTTCCAAAGATTTACCTCGATTAAGTTCGGATATGCCGGAGGTGCTCATACACGTTCCGGTTTTGTTTTCACTATGTTCTCAGCCGGCGTCAGTGTCAGACCCGCGCGGGATGCGATTTCGTTTACCACATCGTCAATCTCCCGTCCGTCGGTCTGAACGATGCCTTCGGTGATTCCGGTATCGAACGCCGTCATGCACCGCTCAATGGCATCCAGCGCAAACTGTTCCCGCGAAAGATCGCCGAGAGCGCGTTTTTGCAGTCGTGCGGTCAGGGTTTCCCGGCTTGCGTACAGGATGAAATGCCGCACATCGACGCCGTCACGCCGGAGCTGTCCGATGATTTCGTCCCAGTACTGCGCAGCAGCCAGCGTCATCGGAACAATCACCGTGCCGGGATAATCCCGGTCAATCATGGCGAGCATTTTCCGGTTCGTTTCGCGCCAGAGCGGGATGTCCTGAAAATCGCCCGCACAGCATTCCTCCGGCAGGTTCTCAAACAGACAGAAGCCGAATGACTCGGGATCAAACACGTACGATCCGGGCAGTCTTCGGTTCAGCTCATGTGCCGCCGTTGTTTTCCCGGAGCCGAATGCGCCGTTTATCCAGAGAATCATAGGGCTTCCTCCTGTGCTATATTGTTTTATTCTTCACCGAAAACGAATCCGTCGTCAAACCAGCCGTCGTCGGTGTCTTCCGTACCGTTATCGGCAGGATCCTTGAAGATGCCGCTGCCGGACTGGTAGGGATTGTCTTCCGTTTCCCCGGTATCCGGAGACTCAGTTGCCTCAGGTTCGGTCTCAGAAGATTCTGTCTCCTCGGGTTCGGTTTCGACCGGTCTGGTTTCGGGCGGTGCGGTTTCGACGGGCTTCATGTCATCCTCGGTGGGAATGCTGCTGCCGTCGCCGGAATAGCTGGGACCGCCGCTGACTTCAAAATCCACCTCCGTGAACTGGGGCACCTCGTACCACGCCTTTTCACTCTGCGATACGACAACGCCCGCCGCCGCATCGGACTTCACGTAGGTAACGTCTCCGACGCAGAGGTTCACCTGCATCAGGCGGATCAGGGCAAGCGCTTCACTCACGCCGACGCAGTCGGGAACCATCGCCTTGACGGAATCACTGCCCTGGCTGACGTAGATCACAACGGTGTCGCCTTCCACAACCACGGAGCCTTCCGCAGGTTCGGTGCGGATGACATGACCGATTTCGTAAACGTCGCTGGAGATGTTCTCACGCACGGTTTTCAGACCCATTTTGCGCAGCTCGGGTTCGACGCTTCGGTAGTCGCGCACGGAATAGTCCTCCAGCACGATTGTCTTCTGACCGAGGCTGACGGTGAGGGTGATTTCGCAGAGCTGCTGACCGGGAAGAACCTTTCTCGATTCCCCTGCCGCCGGCTCCTGCGAAATGATGCGTCCCTTGGGAACGGTGTCGTGGTATGCGTACTCAATTTTCGGCAGGTAGACCTTACTTTCCTTGAACCAGTTTTCCAGCTCCTCCGTGTACGTGGAATCCACGAAGGCGTGCACCTCGAGGTCCTCGTAGTTGTTGCCGGAGCTGTTGAAGAAGAGCTTGTTGAGCATGTAGTAGCCGGAAATGCCCGCCGTAATCAGGAACGCAAGCGTAACGCCCATGATGATGGGGAACATCGACTTGCTGGTACGCTTTCTCGGACGCTTTGCTGCCTGTTCCTTTGCCTGCTCCTTCGCCTTGATCTTCTGCTGCTTGGTGTTTTCCTTGAAGATGATCTTCGGATTTTCGCGCAGCTTCAGGAGGTGGGACAGCATTTCCTCCGCGCTCTGATACCGGTTTGCCGGATCTTTTTCCATGGCGCGGACAATGATCTGCTCAAGTCCTGCGGGAATGTTCGGGTTGATTTCACGGGGATCGGTCGCGTTGTCGTTGACCTGCATCAGCGCAACGGAAACCGGGGACTCGGCTGTAAAGGGCAGCTGACCGGTCGCCATTTCGTACATCATGGCGCCGAGGGAGTAGAGGTCACTCCGTGCGTCAATATCGCCGCCGCTTGCCTGCTCGGGGCTGATGTAGTAAACGGTGCCGATGGCCTTGTCGGTCATGGTAACGGTTTCGGCGTTCGGGAGCTTTGCAATGCCGAAGTCCATCACCTTGATGATGCCGTTTTTGAGAAGCATGATGTTCTGGGGCTTGATGTCCCGGTGAACGATGCCTTTTTTGTGTGCATGGTCAAGGGCACGGAGGATCTGCGTCGTGTAGCTGATGATCTCGCGGAGATTGAGCACTTCCCTGTGCTGCATGTAATTCTTCAGCGTGATTCCCTCAACGTACTCCATGACGATGTATTTGACTGTTTTCCGCACCGAAACGTCGTGGATTTCCACAATATTCGGATGGGAAAGCATGGAGACGGCCTTGCATTCGTTTTCGAAGCGCTTGACCGACTGCTCGTCCCCGGAGATCTCGTCCTTGAGGATTTTGACCGCCACGGAACGGCGCATCAGAAGGTCGGTCGCCTTGAAAACGATCGCCATACCGCCGACGCCGACAACACGCTCGATCCGGTAACGGTTATCGAACACGAGCCCGACGTACTTTTCATATAATTCCATCATAAATTGTTAACTCCGGTTCTGCGCTTACATGGACAGAACCACAGCGGTGATATTGTCCGATCCGCCGCGGCTGTTTGCGCAGTTGATGAGGGATTCGCAGGCGTTCTGAATGTCTCCGGACACACCGATCTGATCCACGATATCGCAGATTTCGGTGGGTTCGACATGGTTGGTCAGACCGTCGGAGCAGAGAACGGCGTAGGATCCGGGCGTCACATCGTAGGTGAAGAGATCGGGATCCACGGTCTTTTCCGTACCGACACAGCGGGTGATCCAGCTCTTCACGTTGGAAACCTTCGCTTCTTCCCTTGTCATCCTGCCATTGTCGATCAGATGCTGTACGTAGGAATGGTCATGGGTCACCTGTTCGATGAAGCCGTCCATGATGGCATAGAGGCGGCTGTCCCCTACATTCACGATGTACGCATGCTCCCCTGCCACGATGCATCCGACGAGGGTGGTTCCCATACCGGAGAGAGCGGAGCTGGTCTGTGCGAGACGGTAGACACAGCGGTTTGCTTCGGTTGCGGCCTCGGAGAGCAGATCGAGAAGATCGTCCTCGGACATGCCGTAAAACGCAGGATGTTCACGTTCAGCCGCATCCAGACAATCCGCGAACGCATTCATCGCCACGGAGCTTGCCGTACTGCCGCCGTTTGCACCGCCCATGCCGTCACAGACAACGGCGAAAAGTACATCGCTGGCATAACGCTTGATGATGAAGTTATCCTGGTTTTCAGACCGTCGCCGGCCTACATCAGTTTTACCATAAAATAACATATACTCGGTACTCCCAATAGAATAGTGTATATCTGGTTTGTCCTATATTATAACGCATATCTGCGGAAATTTCTGCCTGATCGGGGGATTTTTAATGTAAATTTAATGCTTTTAAATAAGACGCACAAAGGGTCAGTTTTGTTCCGTGTTTTTTTCGTTTTCCGCGAGTTTTTTCAGTCTGAGCTGACCGCAGGACGCATCAATGTCACTGCCGAGCTTCCGTCTGACGGTCGCGTTGATGCCATTTCTGTCAAGCTCTGCGGCAAATTCGCGTGCCCGCTGACGAGCCGGGGTTTTCAGTCCGGTTTCCTTGACCTCGTTGAGGAGAATGAGATTGACGTGAGTCGGTGCTCGCATGCCTTTGCGGATGACGTTTGCGAGCTGCACCGCGTCCTCCTTCGAGTCGTTCTTTCCGGCGATGAGGGTATATTCAAACGACACTCTCCGTCCGGTTTTCTCGAAATAATTCCGGCATGCTTCCAGAAGAGACGCGATTTTGTACTTGCGGTTGACCGGCATCAGCTCGTCGCGCACACGGTCGTCCCATGCATGAAGCGAAACGGACAGGGTCACGGGCAGGCCTTCTCCGGCGAGATCGTAAATCTTCGGAACCAGACCGCAGGTCGAGAGCGAGATGTGTCTGAGTCCGATGCCCATTCCCTTTTCATGGGACACGAGCTTCAGAAACCGGATCACGTTGTCGTAATTGTCGAGCGGCTCACCGATGCCCATCATGACGATGCCGTCCACGCGCTCCCCGGAGTCGTATGCCGCTTTTGCCGCCTGACCGAGAATCTCCGACGGCGTCAGATTGCGCACTCTTCCGTTGAGCGTCGACGCACAGAATTTGCATCCCATCGCGCATCCCGCCTGGGACGAGACGCAGAGGGTGTTCCCGTGCTCGTACTTCATCAGAACGGATTCCACGCACTCGCCGTCGACGAGGGAGAAGAGGTATTTCACCGTTCCGTCAATCTGCGAGACGTATTTCTGCTCGATTTTCGGAAGCCGGTAGTCCGCCGTTTCCTTCAGCTTTTCCCGGAAGGACTTGGGCAGGTTGGACATTTCGTCGATTTCACAGCCCTTCGACATCCACGTGAAGAGCTGCTGTGCGCGGTAGGGCTTTTCGCCGATGGAGGCAACAAATTCAGCCAGCTCATCCGGCATCATCGACATGATATCGGGTCTTTGT
>JAFTPW010000169.1:0-3251 GCA_017463075.1 Clostridia bacterium | reverse complement strand
TTCAGCGCCGCCACGGTGATATCCACGCATTCCTCGGTGTATTCCTTGATTTCCACACCCAGCTTCATGCCGGGATTTTTGTGAATCACCAGATCCAGAACCTCATACAGGGTGGGAACCTTCACCTGACCGTCGTACTTGTCGCCGAACTTCAGGGGAGAGGAAGGGCAGAGCTTGCGGATTTCAGCAAAGTTTTTGTCTCTCAAGTGCCCGGGAACGCCGCAGGTGCGCTTGGTGTCGCCGTCGTGCATGATGACCGGGATTTTGTCAGAAGAAAGCCATACGTCAAACTCGAATGCGTCCACGCCGAGCTCAATCGCCTTTTCGAAGGAGAGAAGGGTGTTTTCCGGATATTCCGCGCAGAATCCCCGGTGTCCTTCCACAATAATATTTTTCATGATGCGCCTCTTACTTCACGGATGCGAAGATTTTGTCAAATGCGTCGGCATAGTAGCCTGCGATCAGCTGCTGACCTGCCACGGTGGGATGTACGCCGTCAGCCGCCCACATGGTGGGAACAACACCGCCGATGCAGTGGGATGCAAAAATGCCGTCGAGCGGAATGAATGCGTCCGCAAATTCACGTGCGAGCTTGCGGGTCACCTGAATCTTCGGGTCAAGGTCAACGCGGAAGAATTCCTTGTCGGGAGTGGGAAGCAGGAACTGCTCGAGCATGATGATCTTCGCATTGGTCTTTTCCTTGATTTCGGTCAGGCAGTAGCGGTAGCACTCCTCGAAATATTCGTGGGGCATCCAGTTCTTGTCGCCTGCACGGTGCCATGTGTCGTTGACGCCGATGAGAATGGAAACCACGTCCGGCTGATAGTCGATGCAGTCGGCAGTCCAGCGGTCGCGGAGATTTTCCGCACGGTTGCCGCCGATACCGAGATCGAAGAACTCAAATTCGTCTGCGGGATGGCGCGCCTGAATCAGCTCAGCGGAAAACTTTGCGTAGCCCGCAAGATTGTGCGGATCGCTTCTGTCGCGGCCGGCGTCGGTGATGCTGTCACCCTGGAATAAAATCTTCATAACGATTCCTCCATATGAATGAGATTTTTTGTGTGTTGTCCACATTATAGCACAGTCAGCGGCGGATTTCAATGCGGATTGACTAAAAATGCGTCCGATGCCATAAAAAAACGTCTCCGCCGGCTGACAGAGACAAAAACGGGAATACTATCTTACAATCCATCACTTCAGGGGAGGAAACGTGAGAAAAGAAAAACTGATCGCCAAATGGATGAAGCTCATTACGAGCAGGCTGTTCGCCGTCGGAATCCTGATCGCCTTGCAGCTGCTTCTGATTCTCGCCGCCGTCATGCAGTTCGCGCGGTACTATCTGCTGTTCGATCTCGTCTCGACCGTCATCGCGCTTGCGTTTGTTCTGCACATCATCCGCACATCGCGCAGTATGGCGTACAAGCTGGCATGGATTGTGCTGATCCTGATTCTTCCTGCGTTCGGCGCGGCGGTGTATCTCATTTTCTGCGGCAGCCGTCTTTCGAAGGAATCGCGCAGAGCCATGGAGAGAACCGATGATGCGCGGCGGATTCCGATGCCTGAGCGGGAAATCCCGTACGATCCGCAGGCAGGGTATCTTCTGAACGCCGCCGGATGTCCGCTTTATACGGATACCGAAACGCGCTATTTTCCGTCCGGTGAGGAATTCTTCGGCGCACTGACGCGGGAGCTGAAAACGGCACGGAAGTATATCTTTCTCGAATACTTCATCATCGCTGACGGGGAAATGTGGTCGGAAATACGGGAAATTCTCGCACGGAAAGCGGCGGACGGCGTGGATGTGCGCGTGATCGCGGATGATTTCGGATGTATCCGTCGGCTGAGCAGGCGTTTTCCGGAGCAGATGAAGCGTGACGGCATCCGTGCGGCGGTATTCCATCGGTTCATCCCCGTGCTGTCCGCTTTGCAGAACAACCGGGATCACCGGAAAATCTGCGTGATCGACGGCAGAACGGCATTTACCGGCGGAATCAATCTCGCGGACGAGTACATCAACCGCACAAGCCGATTCGGTCACTGGAAGGACAGCGCCGTGATGCTGAAAGGCCCGGCAGTGCACAGCTTCACCGTCATGTTTCTCCGCATGTGGGATTACATCACGGGCGGCTCTTCCGGTGAGTTTCCGCCCGACAGCACAGAACACGATGCATCCGGAACGGTTCAGCCGTACTGCGACAGTCCGCTGGATGACGAGGCAGTCGGCGAAAACGTGTATCTCGGCGTGATCGGGGAAGCGAAGGAAAGGCTGTGGATCATGACGCCGTACCTCATTCTCAGCGAAGCGATGGAGCGCGCTCTGATCCGTGCGGCAAAAAGCGGCGTCGATGTCCGCGTCGTCACACCGGGGATTCCCGACAAAAAGCTCGTGTTTGAAACGACCCGCGCGAACTATCCCGCTCTGCTGTCCGGCGGTGTGCGGATCTGGGAATACACGCCCGGGTTCCTGCACGCGAAAACCGTCCTTGCCGATGACTCGGTCGGCGTGGTCGGAACGGTGAATCTCGACTACCGGAGCCTGTATCTCCACTTCGAGTGCGGCGTGCGGATGAAGGATACCGATGCCGTGGGTGAGATCCGGCGCGATTTTCTCAGAACATTTGAAGTCAGCCGGGAAATCACGGAAATGAAGCCCGGGTTCTTCCGGAGAATTCTGCACGCCGTGCTCCAGCTGCTCTCACCGCTGTTTTAGTTTTCGGTCAGGTATTCGCTCTCGTTCTGCTGTCCGCGGAATCCCGTCTGCCGGAGGACTTCATACACCCCGATGGCGGCGGAATTTGAAAGATTCAGACTGCGAAGGCTTTCCCGCATCGGAATCCGCACGCAGCGATCGAGATTCGCACGCAGGAAATCCTCGGGAAGTCCCGCCGTCTCCTTGCCGAAGAAGAGGAATACGGGCGTCTCGTAAAGTACATCCGTGTAGCACCGCGGTGCCTTGGTCGAGAAGCAGTAGAAATTGCACCCGGGATTCTTTGCGAAAAAGTCGTCCAGATCCTCGTAGTACGTGATATCGAGAAGATGCCAGTAGTCCAGCCCCGCGCGCTTGAGTTTCCGGTCGTCAATGGTGAAGCCCATCGGCTTGATGATGTGCAGTGCGGCTCCCGTTGCGGCACAGGTGCGGGCGATGTTGCCGGTGTTCTGCGGAATCTCCGGCTGATGCAGTACAATATTGATGTCTTTCATAATCCAATCCTTTCGTTGTTGCAGGACTATTATACGCCAAAGAGCGGATT
>JAFTPW010000168.1:0-7561 GCA_017463075.1 Clostridia bacterium | reverse complement strand
TCGATTCTCACAAAAGGCGTTCTCAGAGCCGGCGGGGACACGAAATTCCTCATGATGGGCGACATTCTCTTCCTTTGGGTTGCGTCCATTCCGCTGGGTGCGCTCGCAGGTCTGGTTCTGCACTGGTCGTCCTTCTGGATCTACACCATGCTGAAAATCGACCAGATCATCAAGTGTGTCTGGTGCTATTTCCGTCTCAGAAGCGGCAAGTGGCTGAAGAAAATCCACAAGGCCGGCGAAACCATCACAAAATGACATCACCGGAGGTAACTGACCGTGATACTCAATCCGTATATTCCCAATACCGTCATCGGCTCCCGACCGGACGACGGCGTGTCTGCCGAAAAGCCGTTTGATCCCATCGCAACCGGTTCCGCACAGTTCCGCATTCCCGCAGCTATCACCCTCTCCGACGGCTCCATCGTCACAGCGGCGGATGCACGATGGAACACCTGCGCGGACGGATGCGGGCTCGACACCATCGTTTCCGTCTCGGAGGACAACGGCAAAAGCTGGCGTTTCACCTACGCAAACTACCTCGGCGACAACGGCAACTCCGTCAACGTGTACTCCACGGCGTTCATCGATCCGTGCCTGCTCGCGAAGGATGATGTGATTTATCTCCTCGTCGATCTGTGGCCGGGCGGCGTTGCGCTCAATTCCTCGAAATTCCGTCCCGTTCCGTCCACGGGATATGACGAAAACGGACGGCTCCTCCTGCGAACCTACGCGACGGACAGCTACGACTACCGCCTCGGTGAATCTGACGGGGACGGCATGGCGAAAATCGTTCACGTAAGCGGCGCGGAAGTTCCGGACTACACCGTCGACCGCTGGTTCAATCTGTACTGGCGCGGCGAGCCGATTCACTCCAATCTCTTCTACTTCACCTCGCCCTACCGCGTCTGCCCGACGAGCTTTTTGTATCTGACAAAATCCGAAGACAAGGGCAGAACATGGTCCTCTCCGATCATGCTCAATCCGATGGTGAAGAACGGCAGCGAACCCTTCTACGGCATCGGTCCCGGACGCGGACTTGTGACACAGTCCGGCAGAATGATGTTCCCGTGCTATTACCACAACCGCGGCGAGCAGGGCATGAGCTTCATCTTCTCCGACGACGGTGAAAACTGGATGCGCACACCCACGCTCGGGTTCAATCAGTCCAGTGAAGCCCAGCTTGTCGAGCTCTCCGACGGCAAAATCCGCGCGTTCTTCCGCAACTGGATGAGCCGCCTGTGCTACGCGGATGCGGAATGGAACGGCGAAAACTATGTCTGGGGCGAGATTGTGAAAACCGAAGCGGAGCTGTTCGGGCGTGCATCCAACTGTCAGACCGCATCTCTGAAGCTCTCCTTCAAAATCGACGGATGCGACGTTCTTCTTGCGGCATGTCCCGCGAATCCCGGTCAGCGCAGGGACAGCGGTCGGTTCGGCGGCACAATCCACACCTTCCTGTATGATCCGGCGACCGGCGAAACCCGGCTTCACAAACGCACTCCCGTCAACGGTGCGGACGACTTCTACGGCTATTCCTGCCTGACCGAGCTCTCCGACGGCAGTGTCGGTCTGATCTGGGAAAGCGAATCCGACATAAACTTCATATGGAAGTCGTTTCCAGTCTCCGATCTGATATAATTTCCTGTTATTTCCATAAACCAATCTGCGGTTTCCGTTTTTTTTACAATCGGGAGCCGCTTTTTGTTGCATAGTGCCAAGTTGCATTCATAAACAGCAGTAAAAATCGGCATATCAAAATCGTACGCTGCGGTTGTTTCCGGAGCCGAAATATGATATAATATAATAGGTAATTATTGAACCAAAATATTGTTATGTGAAGGATACTCTATGCGCCATCTGAAAGAAAAAATACTCGAAGCCATGCAGTCCGTTCTGCCCATCTCCCTGATCGTGCTTCTGCTGAGCATTACCATTGCACCCGTTTCATCCGGTGGTCTGGTTCTGTTCCTCTTCTGCACCCTGATGCTGATTTTCGGCATGGGTCTGTTCACGCTGGGAGCCGGTATGTCGATGCAGCCCCTCGGTGAAGGCATCGGTGTTACCATGAGCAAATCGAAAAAACTGCTTCTCCCGCTGATCTGCTGTTTCGCGCTGGGCGTAATCATCACCATCGCCGAGCCCGACCTGACCGTGCTTGCGGAGCAGATTCCGTCCATCCCCAATCTCACGCTGATTCTCTCCGTCGCATTCGGTGTGGGTGCATTCCTCGTGATCTCCATGCTGAGAACCCATTTCGGAATTCCCCTGTCCCGGCTGCTTCTGATTTTTTACATAGCCGTATTCGTTCTCGCCATCTTTGCCCCCAACGACTTTATTCCGGCGGCATTTGACTCCGGCGGGGTTACAACCGGTCCCATCACCGTACCTTTCATCATGGCACTCGGTATCGGTATGGCGTCCATCCGCAGTGACAAGCATTCCGCAGACGACAGCTTCGGTCTGGTTGCGCTGTGCTCCATCGGTCCCATTCTGTCGGTGCTGATTCTCTCCATCGTGTACGAACCCACCGCGGAAACCTCCGAAACCGTCATCTCCGAAATCGTTACCACGCGGGACGCCATCATGCATTTTGTAGCTGAACTGCCCAAGTACGCCGAAGAAGTTCTCGTCGCATTCTTCCCCATCGTCGGCGTATTCGCACTGTTCCAGCTCATCTCCCGCCGTTACAAGAAAATGCAGCTTCTGAGAATGGTCAGCGGCTTCCTCTATACCTACATCGGTCTTGTTCTCTTCCTGACCGGTGCAAATGTCGGCTTCATGCCCGCAGGTTCCCTCATCGGTGAGGAAATCGCAGGCAGCACCTTCAAGTACGTGCTCATTCCCGTCGGCATGATTATGGGTTACTTCATCGTTGCGGCGGAACCTGCCGTTGCGGTGCTCAAGAAACAGGTCGAAGATATCTCCAACGGCAGAATTTCCCAGAGATCCATCGGTCTCGGTCTTTCCGTCGGTGTTGCGGTATCCGTCGGCATTGCGATGCTCCGGATTCTGACCGGTGTATCCATCCTGTGGTTCCTCATTCCCGGCTATGCACTCTCCCTCGTCATCAGCTTCTTCGTGCCTCCGATTTACACCGGTGCGGCATTTGACTCCGGCGGAGTTGCGAGCGGTCCCATGACGACAACCTTCCTGCTTCCCTTTGCCGTCGGCGCATGCCAGGCTGTGGGCGGAAATATTCTCACCGACGCATTCGGTATCGTGGCGATGGTTGCGATGACGCCTCTGATTACGATTCAGTGCATCGGTCTGTACTCCGAGCTCAAGAGCAAGGCAAAGCACAGAAAGCTCGAAGAAGAAATCGCTCTGATCGAGGACTGTGTCCTTTACTACGATGAAGAAAAAGACGAGGTGGCTGTATGAAACCGGAACGGATCAAGATTCTTGCCGCAATTACCGAACGCGGCTGCGGACGTGAGCTTGTCACATGGATGAGCGCGCGCGGTCTCGGCTACCAGCTCCGCTTTGCCGGTCAGGGTACGGCGTCCTCGGAAATGATGGACATTCTCGGGCTCGGCTCAAGCGCAAAGGATATCGTCATCAGCATGGGCAAGCAGAGTGCCGTGGAAGCGGTTGCCAGTGCTTATATGGACAATATGAACTCTCTCCGACGCGGACGCGGGATCATGATGATGCTCTCCCCCGACGCTGTGGGAAATGTGGCGGCGACAATCCTCGCCATGCAGAATATTCAGGCACCGAAGGAAGGAAACGAACCGATGAAAAACGAACATCAATACAGTCTGGTGCTGATCGCGGTCAATCAGGGCTACACGGACGCTGTCATGCAGGCGGCACGTCAGGTCGGAGCAACCGGCGGCACCATCATCAAGGCACGTCTGGCGGCAGATGACGCGGCAGAGCCGTTCGGCGGCTTTAATCTCCAGACCGAAAAGGAAATCGTGGCAATTCTCGCAGCCGACACCATCAAGGAACAGATCATGAATGCGCTCAACAAGGAATTAGGTCTCAAAACCGACGCGCAGGGCATGGTGCTCTCCCTCCCCGTGGATAAGGCGTTCAAAATCTAACAGACAACACACAAGCGGACGGACTCCGGTATTCGGAATCTGCCCGCTTTTTTTCTGCGTATTATTTTGCGTTCTCCCGCAGTCTGGTTTCCAGCTCAGCAAACCGCGGATCGCTCCGGATGGGATCAAAGACGGAATCGTTCAGGTTTCCGAGATACTCCATCGCGTTGTTGTGTTCAGTCGGCGTGCGAACCTCGATGGCGTCATCCCCCGGACCCGGCAGTGCGAGAATGGAGGTATGCAGCTTCTCCGGCGGCACCTCGACCAATGTCTGCCCGACAAGACCTTCGCCGTATGCATCCGATGTCAGGATATGCTCCACCGCCGTCTCCAGCTCACCGAGTGCTTTTTCTCCGTCCCCGAGTCTGAGAAATCGGCAGGCGCGTTCGTAATACACCTCTCCGAGAAGCTCGCCGGTGAATCCGTAGTCGCCCTTCTCAAAGAAGGCTTCCGCGAACACAATGATTTTCCGGTACAGCTCAAGAGCATCTTCATCCGAATAGAATGGCTTTCCGTCTACGATGACATTCCGCGCTCCGCCGATCAGGTTTCGGATGTCGAACAGGAGCGCGTCAAACCTCCGGCAGATGGAGCTTCTGATATCTTCAATCCACTCCACGCCGCGCAGCGTACTGCGGTAGCATTCTTCCCGCGTGTACACCTGAAACGGGATGGATTCCGCAAGCTGACGTGCTTTCTCCACGTCTCCGGTTCTTGTGTACAGTCCGCACAGGTTTCCAACCGCGTAGTTCCGCGAGCTTTCATCCTTTGCGTTTTCCAGCACCTTTTCGTACAGCGAAATGATCTCCGGAACCTGTTCGCTGTATGAGCCGACATAGTACAGGCAGTTCGCCAGCTCTTCCATGAGCACATAAGCGTCCGGGAATTCCCGCAGTCCCTCACGGCAGACCTCAGCCGCTTCTTCCTTCCGACCGGCGCAGGACAGTTTGTCTGCTTTTTCCCAGATTTCCTGTATTTTCGCATCCTTCCGCTCTACGTCGACGCCTAAAATCACGTCCGTGCTGACGCGGAAAATGTTCGCAAGCTGGGGCAGCTGCATGATATCCGGCAGTACACGGTCGGTCTCCCACTGTGAAATCGCAGACGGCGTCAGATGCAGGTATTCCGCAAGCTGTTCCTGCGTGATTTCCCGCTCACGCCGCAATTTTTTGATATTGGATCCGATTGACATGCAATCACCTCGGTTAAATAATTCAAAAGCGCTTTTGTTGGTTCTATTATAACAGATTCCGATGCACATGACAAGGGAGCGATTCAAAGGTACCGTTTTAGCCGCGCTAACATTTTCTTTGATCCGCTGAAAAAACGGCCGTCCGCATCGTTTCTGCAGATCAGCCGTTTTGTAGTTTACGCTTTTTTCTTTGACTTCATCGCCGTGAAGATCATCGCAAGACCGAGGATGCACTGCGCGGGATAGTACGTGAACAGGCACAGCTCGCCGGCGTATTCATCCATTTCGCTGAACCAGTCGAACACGAGCATCAGGTCGGAGAAATAGAACAGGAAGCATCCGATCACGATCAGGATATTCTGCACGCTCCGTTCCCGGATGAGGTTGGAGACAGCCTTGCCGAACATGAAGGAGATGATGACGCCGTAGATACAGCAAATGATCTCGATCACGGAGTCACCGAAATTGAAAATCGGTACCAGCTCGAGCACACCGATGGAGATGACGGAGAGGATGCCGCCGATGAGTGCGTCCTGCTTTCCGAATTGGATCAGACAGCACAGCGCCGCGAAGTAGAACACATGCCCCAGAGCGAACAGTCCCGCGCCGGGGATGAAGGTGTAATTGATGACAATGTCGCCGAGCATGCCGAGCAGGAACCCGACGGTCATGACAACGGGGTATTTCAGATTCGACGCTTTGTTCACGACGGCGTAGATCAGATTCACAACGCCGAGAAGGACGAACATTGAGCTTGCCGTACCCTTGCGCCACGTTCTGCCGTGCTCGTAGTACATGAAATCCCAGTACATCACAAGTCCGATGACGAGGATGTTGAGAAGGATGAAAATTATCTTTTTCTTGTCAGCCGTTTTCATTTCTTACCTCAGGAACATCTTGAGAAGTCTGCCGTAAACCGCGCGGTTGAAGGGCTGGTAGCGCATGGGAAGATCCATCCATGTCTTCTTTTCGACGATGCTCTTGTGGAGGGAGAAGGTATCTAAGCCGATCTTGCCGTGATATGAACCCATACCGCTTTCACCGACGCCGCCGAATCCCATTTCGCTGGTCGCAAGGTGGATCACGACGTCATTGATGCACCCGCCGCCGTAGGAACAGCGTGCGGTGATTGTCCGGATGTGACGCTTGTTTTCGGAGAATATATACAGCGCAAGCGGCTTGGGCATATCCGCGAGCATGGCGATTACGTCATTGAGCTTTTCGTAGGTGAGAATGGGCAGAACGGGGCCGAAAATTTCTTCCTGCATCACGGCGTCGTCCCATGTCACGTCAACCATCACGGTGGGCTCGATCTGCTGGGTTTCCCGGTTCGATCCGCCGCCGACGACAACTTTAGCGGGATCAATCAGTCCGAGCAAACGGTCGAAGTGCTTTTCGTTGATGATCTTGCCGTAGTCCGCGTTCGCAAGCGGTTTTTCGCCGTACTGCTTCTTCACCTGCGCGATGATTTCCTTCACCAGTGCGTCCTTCACGGAGCAGTGGCAGAGAATATAGTCCGGTGCTACACAGGTCTGACCGCAGTTGAGGTACTTGCCCCAGACGATGCGCTTTGCCGCGAGCTTGATTTTCGCCGTGGAATCCACGATGCAGGGGCTTTTGCCGCCGAGCTCGAGAACTGCGGGAGTCAGATGCTCCGCGGTGTGACGGAGAACTTCCCTGCCGACGTTCTGGCTGCCGGTGAAGAAGACGAAATCGAACTTTTCTTCGAGGAGGCTCGCATTTTCCGCACGTCCGCCGGTGACAACTGCGATATACTTTTCATCAAAGCATTCTGCGAGAATCTTTGCGATGATTCCGGAAGTCGCGGGAGAGTATGCGCTGGGCTTGACAACCGCAGTATTTCCGGCAGCAATCGCGTTCGCAAGAGGATCAATCGTCAAAAGGAAGGGGTAATTCCACGGACTCATAATCAGCGTGGTGCCGTAGGGTGAGGGCTTGACATAGCTGCGGGATGCGAACTGGGCAATCGGCGTGGGAACAGTGCGCTCGCCTGCGAAACGGCGGGTATGCTTAATCATGTAGGAAATCTCGGTCAGCACCAGCCCAGCCTCGCACATGAAACCTTCAAATTCGCTCTTGCCAAGGTCCGCGGTCAGTGCGTCGGTGATTTCGGTTTCGTATTTTTTGACGGCAGCGTACAGCTTCTTCAGCATGGCAATCCGGAAATCCACGCTCAGCGTCGCGCCGGTTTTGAAATAATTCCGCTGTTTCTGAACGAGTGCGGAAATCTGTTCCTTTGTCATATGTTTCTCCCGTATGAATCATCAGAATATTGAAATATTATCATTTCTATATTATA
>JAFTPW010000167.1:0-3178 GCA_017463075.1 Clostridia bacterium | reverse complement strand
GCTTTTTGATTCGTTCTTTGTTGAATTCGATATCCATGGGATTAGAATATCACATTTTCAACAACTTGTCAATATGGATTTTTAAGTGAAACAAAAATACATTTGTGCTGTTTTTCTGTTCTGCTGTGCTATACAGAAAGGGAGATAAGTGCTAAAATAAAGATGGAAGGATTGACCGGATGAGACAGATTTTTTACGGTATTATTTGAAAATCCATACAAAAAATTCATTAAAAGGAGAAACAAAGATGAAAAACACATCGAAACGACTGCTTGCACTGATTCTTGCGGCACTGATGCTCTCTCCCATGACGGCGTGCTCTGAACAGACACAGACGGAGACGGATGCACCGGAAACTTCCGCTCAGACCACACCCGCCGCAAAAGCCGAAGAAACCGAGACCGAGCCTGCGGAGACGGAAGAAACACGCGAGCCTTCCGGTGCGCCGGATACCAACTGGGACGGCCGGGAATGGATTGCGTACGGCGCCAAGCACAACACGTATCCGCAGTACTCAAACATGGAAATCGATGCGGATGAAATTACAGGTGAAACCCTCAACGATGCCGTGTTCAACCGTAATGCAGCACTGGAGGCACGGTACAACATCGTCATTTCACAGGACGTATCCACGGAAGATGTGCATGCAACACTCCCTGCGCTTGTTCTCTCAGGGGATGCCAAATATCATCTTTCCTTTGTGGAAACCGGATCCGTCGGAAGACTGGCGCTCAACGGCAATTTCCTTGAGATGACCTCCCTGCCCTACATCGACTATACCAAGGACTGGTGGAATCTCCATGTCAACGAACAGATTTCCATCGCCAACAAGCTCTACTTCACGTCCTCCGACTTCTCTCTGATGGACAAAAACCGTATTTCCGTTATGTTCTATAACAAGGGGCTTCTGACCGACCTTCAGCTTCCCGATCCGGTTGATATGGTACGGGAAGGCACCTGGACGGTGGATGTCATGAAGGAATGGGTGGAAACCGCCGGTCAGGATGTCGACGGCGACGGTGAACTGGATGATACCGACCGCTTCGGTCTGGGCATGGACTCCTACAATGCGTTCCTCACGTTTGTTGTCGGTGCCGGCGGTCTCAGCATCGAAAAGGCGGAAGGCGATATTCCTCAGATCGTTGAGAACAGCGAACCTCTGATCGATGCCGTCAATGCTGTCTTTGATCTGACCTGCACCACGCAGAATTCGTATTTCTGCAACGATTTCAACGGCAAGGTAAGCTACAGCATCTGGAGTGTTCTTGCCAACTCTTTCCGTGCGGGCAATACCCTCTTCGCCAGCGGATTCACACATACTCTCCGCGGATTCTCCGATTCCGAGATCGATTACAACGTAATCCCTTATCCGAAGCTGAACGAAGCACAGGAAAAATACTACAATCTTGCAGAATACCAGACCATGCTGTTTGCGATTCCCACGACCTGTCCCGATCTGGATTTTGCGGCATTCGTTCTGGAAGCACTTTCCTATGAATCCACCGACACCACCCTCTATGCCTACTACGACATCAACTGCAAGAGAAAGTACACCTACGACGAGACCGGTGCGGAAATGCTGGATCTGATTTTCTCAAGCGCTGTTTATGACCTGAACGTAATCTATAACTGGGCAGGCATCAATGATGTCCTCACCAGCACGATTCCCCAGAGCCGCAATAACACCTTCTCCTCTGCCTTTGCAAGCCGCAAGAAAGGTGCCAAGAAGAGCATCGAAAAAACTGTAAAAGATTATACAACCGAAGAAACCGCTGAATAACCGGAAAGGAGTCAGCCATGTCAAACATCAGCATCCATTTCAGCGAAACCGTCGGCAGAATCAAGCCCATGCACGCGGTCAACAACGGTCCTGCCAAAAGCCCATGGGGCGAGAACTCTCCGCTGTCCAATTATAAAACCTATACCGATGCAGGTTTCCCTTATGCCCGCACACATGACTCACCGTTCTACCATGGATACGGCGGATGGCACACCGTGGATGTACGCATGATTTTCCCGGACTTCAACGCAGACCCGGATGATCCCGCATCCTACGATTTTGACTGCACCGACGACTATCTCAAGCGGATTCAGGGCACGGGAACCAAGGTGTTCTACCGTCTGGGTGCCTCCATTGAACACGAAGCGAAAAAGTACTACACCCTGCCGCCTGCGGACAATCACAAATATGCCGTCATCTGTGAGCACATCATGCGCCATTACCTTGACGGCTGGGCGGACGGCTTCCATTACGACATCGAATACTGGGAAATCTGGAACGAACCGGAGCTTGACAGGGATGATGCTCCGAACAAAAGAACCTGGGGCGGCACAACAGCTCAGTTCTATGACTTCTACGAAGCGGTTGCCAAGCACATCAAGGCCGCTCATCCCCAGTGCAAAATCGGCGGTCCTTCTCTGGGAGGCAACTATGACTGGGCATGCGCCTTTGTGGAAGAAATGGCACGCCGGAAGGTTCCCATGGACTTCTTCTCGTGGCATTCCTACACCAACGATCCGAAGTATGTCGTCTGGATGGCAAAGCGGATCCACGATCTGATGGAAAGAAACGGCTACCCGGATGCCGAAAACATCAACACGGAGTGGAACTACGGCAACTATGACCTCATGGAGCGGTTCAGAGTCATCCAGAATTCCAAAGGCTGTGCGCTGACCGCATCGGTAATGCTTGCCGCTCAGGATTCGTATCTGGATATGCTGATGTACTACGACGCCCGTCCCAATACCGTTTTCAACGGACTTTTCGATCTCTATACATGGCGCATCAAGCGGAATTATCACACCATGTGCCTCTTCAACAGGCTGTACCGTCTGGGCAGTCAGGTGAAGGTTACCCGTGAAGACGAGGATGTGTACTGCGTTGCAGCAAAAGACGGAGACAAAGCCGGCGTAATGCTGTCGTGGTATCTGGAAAAGGACGAAGGTGTAACGGATGTAAAAACCGTGACAATCTCCCTCGCCGGAATGAACGTAAAACAGATCCGGAAATATCAGATTGACGCGGAACATCCCCGCGAAGAAATCGACGGAGTGCTCGAAGCTGAGGATCTTGCCGCCGCTGACAAAATCACGGTTGTGTTCAAGCCCAATACTGTCGTTTATCTGGAACTGAATTGACAAAAACAGGAGTATATCCGATGCTTCAACGCGCGGTATG
>JAFTPW010000166.1:0-3011 GCA_017463075.1 Clostridia bacterium | reverse complement strand
TCCTTTTCACGGCTGGACTGAACAAATCCGGCAAGTACGCCGTCGATGAAAATCCCCAGAAGAGTTTCATTGGGGTCATGCAGATAATCGTCGTAACCTGAGCGGAAATCTTCTGCAATCCCTTGTCCGATGTTGTTGTCGTCCGGGTCCGGTGCACAGCAGAGAAGGACAGCGTCACGGTCAGCGGCGGTCAACGTGCGGATTGCGTCATCGCTGTACGGCATGCAGCTCCGGGAAAACTTATAGGACCCCGGTTTGTCCTGTAATCCGGCGGGAATGTTTCCCCATGTCAGAACCATCAGCGATTCGTCGGCACTGCCTCTTGCTTTTTTTACGGATTCGATTGCGGACAGCAGTTCGGCATTCTCCGAGAGCGCATGAATGTGCCAGCTATTTCCGGACTTGACGGCAAGACAGCCGCAGACGAGGTAGGGAATGACATCGACATCTCCGGAAAAGTTTTCATAATATATCCGGGACTGCTCCTGCGAAATCAGTCTGGCAGGATGGGTGAGGTATAAGTCCCGTGCTTCCTGAAGCGAGATCTGTTTCATGAAGTACTCCTGTGTTTTCGATTGCATCCAGTATATCACAAATCCCCGTGTGCGTCAACCTTCCCGCCGGCAGATTTCCCAGAACGCTACGGCACTGGCGGCGGCAACGTTGAGCGAATCCACGCCGTGGAACATCGGGATTTTCACCGTCCAGTCCGAGCGGCGGATGGTTTCCTCGGTCAGTCCCGTGCCTTCCGTGCCGAGAATGACGGCGAGCCGCTCTGCCTGCTTCAGCTGACGGTCGCCGATCTCAACCGTGTCGTGCGAGAGCGCCATCGATGCCGTCCGGAATCCCATCGCGCGGAGCGTGTCCATGCCTTTTTCCGGCCAGTCCGCGGCGTCTTTTCCGATGTATGTCCACGGAATCTGGAACACTGTACCCATGCTGACCCGCGCGGCACGGCGGAGAAGGGGATCACTGCACTGCGGCGTCACAAGTACGGCGTCCATCCCGAGCGCGGCGGCACTGCGGATGATTGCACCCACGTTTGCGGCGTCCATGATGTTCTCAAGCACCGCGATCCGTCGGGCGTTTCTGCAGACCTCTTCAACTGTCGGGAGGACGGGACGCTTCATGACGGCGAGAACCCCGCGCGAGAGGGTGAATCCGGTCAGCTTCTCAAGCAGGGAACCGGGCGCGGTGTAAACGGGGACATCCGGGTACTGTCCGGCGATGCGCTGTACCAGAGAGGCGGAATTCCCGTGGAGCTGGCTGTGCTCGATCAGGAACGAAACGGGCGTGTATCCCGCGTCCAGTGCCAGCGTGACGACGGTGCGGCTTTCCGCGATGAAGATGCCCGATTCCGGATGCTTCCGTGAGCGGAGCTGATTTTCGGTGAGCCGTGCGTACGGATCCAGCGCGGGATCATGAAGATCGGTGATTTCGATGATGGGCATGGGGACCTCCCGGGGAAGTGATGTATGCCTGCGGCATGTGAAGCGGATCGGCGGACGGCTATTTCGGATCAGGAAAATGTAATTCTGTCATCGAACTTCCGAATTACGGTAGGGACAGGCGTCCCTACGATGGTGTGGTCTGCTGATTTCTGCGACGGTTGAATTTTCAGGTGAAAAGGGATGCGGATAAACGAAAAAAGCACACTTACCAGTGATGATAAATGTGCCTTATTTTCCGGAGTAGGAGAGATTTGAACTCTCGCGCCGGTAAACCCGACCTACACCCTTAGCAGGGGCGCCTCTTCGGCCTCTTGAGTACTACTCCAGACTCAAGTATTCTGCGGAACCCGCAGGCAATGCAACCGTCTCATCACATTGCCTATCTATTATAATACAAACGGGAAGATTTGTCAAGGGTTTTCCGAAAAAATAAATATTTTCGCATAACGATTGACATTCCGCTCCAAATATATTACAATAAAGAAGAACAATTTGTCGCGGTTCTGCGGCAGGTACCCTTTTCAAATCCGAAGAAAGGCATGATTTACAATGGACATTCAAAGAAAAACCGAACTCGCTGAAATCGCCCGGAAAATCCGTGTCGGAATCATCGACGCCGTCTATTCGGCAAACAGCGGTCACCCCGGCGGAAGTCTCTCCATCGCCGATGTGCTTACCTACCTCTACTGGGAGGAACTGAATATCAATCCCGCAGATCCCAAGTGGGATGACCGTGACCGTCTCGTTCTCTCCAAGGGTCACTGCGCACCCGGTCTCTACTCCGCTCTCGCTCACCGCGGCTATTTCCCCGTGGAAGATCTCAAAACCCTCAGAAAAACCTCCAGCTACCTCCAGGGTCACCCGGATATGAAGCATACGCCCGGCGTGGATATGTCCTCCGGCTCCCTCGGTCAGGGGACTTCCGTTTCCGCAGGTATGGCTCTGGCGGCGAAGATTGACAATAAACCTCAGCGCATCTACGCCATCCTCGGCGACGGCGAAACCGAAGAAGGTCAGGTCTGGGAAGCGGCTATGTTCGCAGGTCACTATAAGCTCTCCAACCTCTACTGGCTCGTTGACTTCAACGGTCTCCAGATCGACGGCGCCATCACCGATGTCATGAATCCCACTCCCTATCCCGAAAAGTTCTCCGCGTTCGGATGGAACGTTGTTGAATGCGATGCGCACGATTTCGACTCCATCGAAGCCGCTTATAAGGCTGCAAAGGCGTGCACCGATAAGCCCACCGTCATCATCTCCCACAGTACCAAGGGCAAGGGCGTTTCCTTCATGGAAAATAACGTCGCATGGCACGGCGCGGCTCCCAATGCGGAACAGTACGAAGTCGCAATGGCAGATCTCGGCGAAAGATAAGAGAATGCATAATTCATAATGCAGAAGGAAGCATGCGTTTGCCGGACAGACTGACATGACGGCAGGTTTTGATTTACGGACCGTCGGGGACGCCGTTCCCTACCGAAGTTTGGACAGGACGTTTCATGCATACGTGAATCACATCCTCCACGGCGCGCGTGAGCCAGAAGTATTAACAATTCAGGC
>JAFTPW010000165.1:0-14091 GCA_017463075.1 Clostridia bacterium | reverse complement strand
CTGCGTCAATCGTGAGGGAAATGCCGCTCTTTTCGGGGATGCGCTCGATCATTTCCTCCGGTGTGGTGCCGAGTGCCTTTGCGAGAGATGCCGCACGGGACGCGCCTTCGGTGGTAATCATATTGTAGGTCAGGAACGCGCCTTCAAAAATCGCGCATGCACAGCCGTGAGGAATGCCGCGGGTCAGCGTGATGCTGTATCCGAGCGGATGCGGAAAGCCGGTTCCGGTGTAGTCGATGGCAACGCCCGCCGCAGTCGCCGCGTACATGAGACGTTCCCGGTCCTCTGCGTCAAATTCCGTCTTGTTCTGCCGGAAGAGCACGTCCCAGATTTCGGATGCCGCGTAAAGTGCCGCGTTTTCGGAAACTTCGCAGGACTTGGGGCTGAAATAGGACTCAATCGCGTGCGCCAGAGCGTCGAGTGCAGTGGATACCGTGTAGTCCGTGCCGAGGGATTCCGTGTAGCGCGGGTCAACGAACGAGACTCTCGCGTATGCTGTGGAATGCTTGAAGGTCATCTTGCGTCTGCCGCCGTCGATGGTGAGAACCGCATAGCGGCATGCTTCGCTTCCGGTGCCCGCCGTCGTCGGAATGCACACGATGGGAAGGCAGTCGTTTACGCGCACGGCGTCGTCAAAGATATCGTCGGCGTCACACTGCGGATTTGCCGCGTAGCCTGCGATTGCCTTGCCGGCGTCCAGTGCGGAGCCTCCGCCGATGGCGATGATGAAGTCGCAGTGTTCGTCCCGTGCCAGCTGACCGCCTTCATGGCACATGGAAGCCGGCGGATTTTCGGGGATGCAATTGAAGCGGACATATGTACATCCGGCTTTTTCGAGCGCCGCGGCGGTATCTGCGAACGCACCGCTCTTGTCCGCGCCGTTTCTGCCGGAGACGATGAGCGCACGCTTGCCGCATTCCGCAAACAGAGCCGCGTTCTCGGTGACACAGCCGCGTCCGGTGATGATTCGTACAGGTTTATGGGTGGTGAAATCCATCTTTTCCTCCGATGGTATATAATAAATTTGCTATACAGTCGTAACTCAAAACAAAAACCGTTATAGTTTATCACAAATCCGCCCCTTGCCGCAATAGGTAATCTGTGGATTTTTCAGAAGCGTTATGTCGGCGGCTTGGGCAATGTCACAACGAAAAAAGCCGCAGTTGTGCCGCAGCTTTTTGGTGTTTGCGTGATTTTCGGGCGGGTTCAGTCCAGATCTGCCGGGTCGCCGCCGGATTCGAGGAACTCGCTCAGCTTCATGATGGCTTCGATCATGGTGTCCGAGGTCTGCTCGTCGATGTCGCGGCTGATGTACCAGATCATCTTCCGGACGAAATCGAGGTATTTCCGGTTTGCTTCCGCGCCGCGCTCGGTGGTATCGACATAGATGACGCGCCGGTCGGTGGGCGAATACTCCCTCTCGAGGTACTCCTTGCGCACGAGGGTATTGACCGCCGTTGTCAGCGATGCGGGAGAGAGATGCAGGTATTTCGCAATCTCCGCCATGGTGTTCTTATGCTGGGTCTGGAGCACGGATACCGCCTCGATAACGTGAAGCTCGCGCACGGAAAGATCCTCCGCACAGACTCTGCGCAGGCACTGCTCCTCGAGGGTCATCATATGCAGCGCGGAGTGGAGGAAGTAATCGTTGAGAATGTCGATCTGTTTTTTGTTCATGGGTTCCCTTTTGCGGTTGTTGATGGTTGAAATGATTATACCATGTTTACTGTTTTATGTCAAGAGTTTGCAGAAAATCGTGTGGACAGGATGAATTCTCTCCCCATATCCGTCAGCAAGCCCGACGTACGATTCTGTCATTCAGAGGGCGAAAATCTCTGACAGTCACAGCCATACACAGTGCCCGAAGAATCTGTGCATGTCCTATTCAGATCGAAATATGTCTGTGGTATTCAATACTGTTCAGGTGAAGATTACACACGAACGCCTTTTACCGAAAACCTGCACAGGTAAAATATCAGTAAACTGTTCGTTATAAACATACGTGAGTACCCTTCAGCCGAATAATCCACTCAACCACGGACATTTCCCAATCTGAATAGGAAATGCACAGATTCTTCGGGCAGGATGTCCGGCATAAATTGTCAGGATAGCCCGCCCTCTGAATGACAGAATCGTACGTTGAGCGAGTTGACGGAAGGATTCGGAAAATTAACGGAAAGCCTTCACCTGTTCATCCGTCACCCAAGCATCTCCCGGAAATGCTTCACGCGGTGGAATGTGGCGTAGTTTGCGTCGTGGAAATTATGCGCGCCGCCCCACGCCGTTCTGCTGTCGTAGATGAGGTCGTCGCCTTCGATGAGGAACGTCACATACTGGAATCCGACGTCTTTTTCGGGGAGATGGCTGTAATTCAGGAGATCGCACACCTTTTCCCAGTGCCAGAGGTCATCACTCGCGATGAGGGCGAGCCAGTTGCGTCCGGACGGGTGGCTTTCGCAGAGGTAGGACACCATGGAGAGGTACTTCCCGCTGACTTCGTCATAGTGGATCTCGAATTTGGAGTGGTTTCCGGGGAATTCAATGCACCGCGCGAACTCCAGACGCTTTTCGGGATCGTTCCCATCGGGCTTCATTACGATCGCACGGCCGTAGTCGGGAACGCATCCGCCCATCTGATAGCGCATGACGTTGTAGATCTCACCGTCGGGTGCCTTGACCATGCAGCCTTCAATGCATCCCGCGCTCGGACCCACGGCGACACCTTCCCACGTCGGGTCGTACGGGGCAGGATCGGTGAACAGCCAGTTTGCGGGATCGAGCAGGTCGGCGTCTCTTGGAACGGATGCACACATCGCGGCGTGGGTTCCCGTTGCCCATGAGCCCCATTCGAGCGTCGTCCAGAGCCGTCCGTTGTGCTCGAGCATCTTCTGCGGGTTCTTGTGGATGCCCTTTTCCTTCTGATTTCCGGTTCCGCGGAGGAGGCACACGGGCTTGGAGAACGTTTTCCCGCCGTCGGTGCTCTTTCCGATGAGGAGATCGCCGTACTCCGTGCTGCACGAGAGCATGTAGAGCTCGCCTTTGTGGATGAACATGCGTCCCCAGAAGCACGGGAACAGCTCGCAGACGTATTTCCACGTCGCACCGTCGTCATCGGAGCGGAAAATGAGCGTCAGATTCTGCGGAGCCGCGCCCTTGAAGACGTCCATGGACGCGAGCAGATGCCCGTCGGGATGACGCACCATCGACGGCGAGCAGAGGTACTGTCCGGAGAACTTATACGCGCCGTCCTCGGGATGGAGGTAGTTGATGACCGCGTCCCCGGGAACAAATCCGGTTTTCACAAGGCGCACGCGGCTTTTTTCCGTCCCGCGGGCAACCTGCACTTCGTATTCGGTTTCGTCCTCGAGATCGGTGAGCGTGACGGATGTGCCGGTGACGGAGGTATCGCGCCAGCCGTTCTCACCACGCTTTGTCCAGTGTACGGTATATGCGGCGTTCTCATCCCCGAGCCACTCGATCACCGCGGACGTTTTGCCGGGTGCGATGCGGCAGATGTAGATATCACCTGCGTCAAACAGCGGCGGCGTATAGGGAGAATAGGACCACTTGGTTTCGGGCTTCATAATAGTGGAGCTCCTTTCCGGGAATTCTTGAATATATTGTAGGGTCGATCCCTTGCGGTCGACCGATGCGGCAGTTCAGGCGTACATACCGGGGATCCGCGCACGATGGTTCGGCACAACAGGAACAGAAAAAATGCGAATAGATTCCGCGGCTGACCGCAAGGCACCGCCCTACGGTTCATCGGAATTTCTCTTTTCTCTTCCATTATACCATCATCTGCCGGTGTCCGCAAGAAAATTTTCAAAAAATCGCGTTTTCCGGGAACAAAACGGCATTGCGAAACGTCTTATATCACACCGGACATTTCCGCGCAAAGACGAAAAAATAACGACAAATTCACATTATAATCATAAATTGGTTCAATTTAACTCTTGATAATTCGCGCGATTGTGGTATAATGTCTGTGTATAACCATTTGTGCAAATCGAATCCAAAAAAACGGAGGAAACTATGAAAAAATTCAGACGTATCCTGTCCGCTCTCCTGGCAGTCGTCATGATTGCCGGCGCAGTTACCGCTGTCGGTGCCGCAAATCTCTCCTTCACCGACGTTTCCGGTCACTGGGCATGGACCGGCGGACAAATCCCGTATCTCGTTGACAAAGGCGTTCTCAACGGATATCAGCAGCCCAACGGTACATACATGTTCAAGCCCGACGGCGAAATCACCCGCGCCGAATTCATCAAAATCCTGGACGAAACCTTCGGTCTGACCGCAACCGTTCCCACCAACTTCAAGGACGTTGCCGCATCCGACTGGTTCCAGCCCTATTTCGCAAAGGCTGCCGCTCAGGGCTACATCCTCAACTACGGCTCCTACGCAAATCCCAACGGCAAGATCACCCGTGAAGAAGCGCTCTCTCTCCTTGTGCGCTACCTCGATCTGCCCGCGAACGAGAAGTCTTCCACTTCCTACTTCGCTGACTACAACTCCATCTCCGACAACTTCAAGGACTATGTTCTCCGCGGCGTTTATGCAGGTCTCACCGACGGCTACAACGAAAACGGCGTCAAGAACTTCAAGCCCCAGAAGACCCTGTCCCGCGCGGAAGCTCTGACCATCCTCTACCGTGCCGCAGGCTGCATCTTCAACACCAACGCGTACTCCCGCGACAACAGCGCTCCCGCTGACAACAACGTCATCACCAAGCCCGACGTGACCGTCCGCGGCGCCAATCTCACCGGACGCACCATCGTCAGTGAAGGCGCAAACGGCGGTACCGTGACCCTCTCCGACTGTACCCTCAACGGCACGCTCTACGTCAGAGGCAATGTTGACATCGTATTCGACGACTGCGACATCGCTGACGTTGTCATGCTCGGCGGCGGTACCCTCTCCCTCCTCAACGACACCGTTGTCGACGAAGTTACCGTGCTCGTTCCCACCACTGTGAAGATCTTCGACGATACCACCGTTGAAAACCTCATCGTGGAAACCGGCTCCAACAACACCAAGGTCACCGGCGACGGTCTGCTCGGCAGTGTTGTCATCAACGCGCGCGGCTTCACCTCCTCCATGTTCCCGAACGAATTCGAAATCGGCAACAACCTCACCGCAGTCTTCGCAAATGAAGAATACTCCGGCTCCACTGCAACCCAGAACAGCTTCACCATCACGCCCTTTGTGACCGCTGACTCCGCCAATGCGTACATCAACGTTCTCTCCGACGTGGACGGCGAGCTGTACTACTACTACACCAACTCCGTAAATCCCCCGTCCGTGGGCAATTTCGATTCCTATTACGAATCCTCCTCTGCGGCAGGTCACTTCTCCGTGGAAGCAGGTCTCGGCACCGCTGAAGCGACCATCCCGCTTTCCACCGCAGAAAAGTACGACAACGTCATGATCCAGATCAAGGACGGCACCCGCAAGTACGCGCCCATCGTGATCGCAAACTCCACCGTTGCCGGCACCGGCTTCTCCACCGATCCCTACCTCGACGGCGATGACAAGGTGAAGTTCCAGACCAAGGACGGCGGCATCGTATTCTGCTACTACACCAACTCCGGCACCGGCATCACCCAGCTCGACTTCCTGGAAGAATACATGGAAACCGAAGCCGCTCTCAAGAAGGAAGCTTCCGTCAACTCCATCAAGACCTACTCCATCGAGCTGAACGAAAACTACCTCGAAAACTACGACTTTGTCGCATTCATGCTCAAGGCTCCCACCGGTCAGTACTACACGCCCGTCATCATCGGCATGGGTGAAACCGGCTTCACTGTGGATCCCACCGTTACCGAGCCCGGCAAGGTTGCATTCAAGACCAAGGTTACCGGCGAAGTTTACTACTACTACTCCGAAACCGCGGCTGTTCCCGGTGCGGCTGACTTCAAGACCGCGTACAACCGTGCGGAATACGGCGATACCGTTGACGTAAAGAAGAACGTCGCATCCTCCATTGAATACAGCACCAGATACATCGATGAATATCCCTACCTCATCCTCTGCGTGCGCGACGGCAATGAATACCTCCAGCCCGTTGCAGTCAACATCGACTACTCCACCGGCTTCAGCACCGATCCCGAGCTCCGTTCCTCCACTGAAGTACGCTTCAAGGCTGAGGAATCCGGCACCGTTTACTACTACTACGCATCCTTCACCGAAAAGAATCCCACTGCGCCCAAGACCGAGGACTTCATGGCGGCTTACAAGGCTGCGCGTTACAGCGACAAGGTTGACTGCGGCAGATCTGCCGAAACCATTGACATCAGCGCAAGCATCGCTCTGAAGTATCCCTACATGGTATTCATGTTCATGGATGACGACGGCGAGCAGTACACGCCCGTTCTCCTCTCCCTCAACGCAAACCAGACCACCGGCTTCACCACGTCTCCCTCCGTCATGTACTACAACAAGGACTACTTCATGTCCTTCAAGACCGCTGACGACGGCGAAGTATGGTACTTCTACGACGACACAGACGACAACATGCCGACTCCCTCCGAGTTCGAAGACGACTGGAAGGACATGGGCGGTGAAACGGCTTCCGTAACCGGCGGCAAGACCACGACCATTGAGCTTGACAGAAGCGAACTGAAGAAGTATCCCGTTGTCATCATCGCGTTCTACGACGAAGATTCCGGCGAATTCAGCTACCCGATCGCAATTGACACCGACACTGCGGCAAAGGAAAACTCCGGCTCCGGTCTGACCGGCATCTCCGTAGGCTCCAAGTACGTTTCCGCAGAAGCGCTCTTCGACGGCAGACTCTACTGGTACCACACCGACGAAGACTCCCTCCCGGATGCTGACGAAGTTTACGACGAATACTACCGGGAAGCGGACTCCGACATCAAGGATTACTCCGGCGTATCCGCAGGCGGCGTTGTGACCGATATCGAGATCGACGACGACTACGATTACCTCGTGCTCTTCCTCCGCATTGAAGGCGACGACGATTACGAATACCTCGAACCCGTTCTGATCGATCTGGAAGAAAAGACCACGACCGAGGACAGCGTTGACGATGGATCCAACAAGTCCGCGTACAGTGCATCCCTCGTTTCCATCGATTACCGCGATCAGGAATTCACCGTCAAGGCAAACAAGTCCGGTAAGATGACCGTTTCCCTCTACATGGGCGGCGAATTCAAGGGCTACATCCGTTCCGACAAGACCGTTACCGAAGGCAAGGAATACGACTTCACGTACAGCTCCGGCGGTCTCGGACTTCTCGGCAGCGGTGCAATCGAACTCCGCGTTCAGACCACCGACGGCGACGACATCTACAAGGCACTTGTCATCCCGGTTGAAGAACTGAACTGACCGAATTGAACCAGCAAAAGAGACTCTCACAAGGGGGTCTCTTTTTGTGCTTTACAAAGCAGACGGGGTGTGGTATAATGAAGAAAACTGCTCCTCCCGCCTCATCCACCGCAGCATCGCCATATGTAAAATGCAGTTTGCGTGAAACACCCGCTGTATTTCCGCAGCACTGCGGGACGAACAATCCAAGATGCCTTCCCCTGCACACAGCAGCAATTTCAGATAGCCGAACGCGATGGGGAAGGTGGCACGATTTTTCCAAAAAATCGTGACGGATGAGGCAGGAAGATAACATGCGGTAATGAAGAAAAATTCACCCCATACACGGAGGTATCCCCATGCTTTTACGGCTTCCCGATCTGGTTTCCCTCATCTGCGAGGGCATCGCATCCGAGAACACATCCTGCGGCGACGCGAAAATTTCCTTTGACCTCGCGGATTCGCTGAAACTCACCCTCACCGCCGACGAAACCCACCCGAAATACATCCGTCTCCGCTGGAACTTCACCGACAGCGAACGCCGCACCGGTGTGAAGGTTCTCGGCGACGCTTACGAACGCGGCTACGGCACACTCTCCTGGAGAAGCATTTCCGCCGAACGCATCATGCCGTGGTACATCCTTGTCTCAAACGGCTCCGACCTCAATCCCGACGTGACCGGACGATTCACCGAAGGCTTCGGCGTGAAGGTTCAGCCCGGCGCAATTGTGACATGGCAGTACGATGACGCAGGCGTGACGATGTGGGCGGATGTTCGCAACGGCGGAGACGGCGTACACCTTTCCGGACGTGAGCTGACGGTCTGCGAAGTCGTCTTCGGCGAATACCACGGCAGCTCCGCATTTGACGCGGGACGGGCGTTCTGCCGACTGATGTGCCCCGTGACCGTTCTCCCGAAGCATCCCGTCTACGGCTCGAACAACTGGTACTACGCGTACGGCAAGAGCTCACACGACGAAATTCTGGGAGACACCGAAATCGTGGCATCCCAGTGCGCGGGACTGGACAACATCCCGTACATGGTCATCGACGACGGCTGGCAGAAGAACAACTGCGATGCACCGTGGACTGTGACCAACGAGAGATTCCGCGACATGAAGGCACTCGCATCCGAGATGGCGTCCCGCGGCGTCAGACCCGGCATCTGGCTGCGCTACCTCATCGACTCCAAGCGCGAGATCCCCGAGGCAACCGACGAATGGCGCCTGATGCGTGACGCAAACTACCTCGACCCGTCCCATCCCGAAGTCATCGGCTATGTCAAGCGCATCACCGAAATGATCGTTGACTGGGGATATACCCTCATCAAGCACGACTACTCGACCGCTGACATTTTCGGCGCGTACGGCTTCGCGATGCGGGAACAGATGACAAAGGACGGCTGGCATTTCTGGGACAGATCCCGCACCTCCGCTGAAATTGTCCGCGATTTCTATCAGGCTGTCAAGGACGCGGCGGGTGAGGACTGCGTCATCATCGGCTGCAACACGATCTCCCACCTTTGCGCGGGTATGTACGAGCTCAACCGCACCGGCGACGACACCAGCGGATTTGACTGGAACCGCACCCGCAGGATGGGCGTGAATACCCTCGCGATGCGCCTGATCCAGAACGGCATTTTCTACATGGCGGACGCGGACTGCGTGGGCATCACCGGCGCGATTTCGTGGAGCCTGAACCGCCAGTGGCTCGACGTTCTCGGACGCACCGGTTCTCCGCTGTTCGTATCCTGCAAGCCGGGCGTGCTGAACGACGACGAGATCGCCGAGCTGAGAGCCGCATGGGCGGAAAACTCCGTGCAGGCGAACACCGCGCGTCCCCTCGACTGGATGGACAACGACTATCCCGCGCTGTGGGAAATCGACGGCGAAATTGTGCGGTACAACTGGTACCCCGAAAAAGGCGCGACGAACTTCAAGCCGAAGACCTGACGCGGCAATGCAGAACAAATCTGACGTACCGTCGGCGGATCAATTGGATTCACCGTAGGGCGGTGCCTTGGTGCCGCCGCGAAATCAGTCAAAACCTGCGGCGGGAGGTAAACACCCGCCCTACGGTGGCTGCGTCAACCTAAAAAACTCCGGAAATCCCGTGAAAATGGGAAAATCAGGAGTTTTGTTATTGAATTTTCACCCGAGCAAATCCGGAACCGCGTTTCCGGTTTCATCGATTGACACCTCAAAGCGCGTCGTGCCGCCGTACATCCAATGCTTTTTCACCTCAACGTACCCGTCCCGCGCGTCGGTAACTTCAAGATACAGCGGAAAGAGCGGAAAATCCTCGGCACCTGTGAAGAATTCCCGGATTCCGGCGCGCAGTTCGTCCGTGAGATACGGCTCAGACTCCGCCGGACACACGAGCACCGGATGCACAAGATTTACGACCATGCAGAAAACCAGCACCGCCGCCGTGATGAGAAAAGGCTTCACCCACCCGAACCTGCGGCGAAGAAGATGCCCCGTCACGCACGAAATCACAGCCGCCGGAAGAAACTGCGCCGCAAGCACCGGCAGATAAAACAGAATCAGCGGCAGGTATTTCATCGGCGCCGCCTCCTGGGAATCACCGCAAACAACACCCAACCCACAGCCGCGAGAAACGGCATCATCAGATACAGCCATACGCCCGCCATGCCGTTGTTCTGCTGCCAGATTTCCAGCTCGGAGTAGAGCGCCTCCCACACCGCCGTCAGAAGTGTAATCACACACCACGAAATCCACGCCGCGCGGCTCAGCGGTTTCCCGAACATCACAGAGAACAGCGTAAATCCCAGCAACACCACGCCCATCACCGCCAGCGCATACAGAACCACCGCAATCGATCGCGAACCGAACAGTACCATACCTATTCCTTCTTCCCTGTTCCCTCTTCCCTGTATTCCAGTATCTCTCCCGGCTGGCATCCGAGCTCGCGGCAGATCGCGTCAAGGGTCTCAAACCGCACCGCGCGCGCACGTCCGTTTTTCAGAATCGACAGGTTCGCGACCGTGATGCCCACACGCTCGGACAGCTCCGTGAGGGTCATTTTCCGCTTCGCGAGCATGACGTCAAGATGGATTACAATCATCGCGCACCTCACACCGTCAGGTCGTTTTCCTCGCGGATCGCCGCCGCTTTGAGGATCAGATGGGACAACGCCGCCGCGCAGACCGAAATCGCCAGTCCCACGCAGTCGAGGAAGAACACCGCGAGAAACACGCCGGGATGATAGAATCCGCAGAACGCGAAGAAGAGGATCCCGACCTGAAAATACACCACGTCGATGAGCGCGAGTGCAGCAATGCGCTTCATGTACGACGCGTTCCGTCGGGAAAAGGAGTTGTCGCGTCCGATTTCCCCGGCGATGCACCACGCAAACCCGAGCGCGATGAGAATCGGCACGCCCGTCAGCTCGAGGAAGATCAGCGCGGGCAGGAACAGAAACGCCCCGACGTAATACGCCAGCGATAAATCCCTCAGCGTCATCGGCAGAAGCCACAGGTACACCAGCAGCACGCAAACCGCCGCCGCGATGATAACCGCGCGAAGCCATTTTGATAAATTGGATTGTGTCATAAGTCATCCTCCGGTAAAGTTTGTCTGTGATGCCATTATACAGCACAACAGATCGTTTGTCAATAGGTTTTTTATCGTTTTTCGATATGTTTTTATTGACAAACGAGATACACAACCACAAACCGGCGTTATGTCAGCGGATCAATTGGATTCCCCGTAGGGCGGGGGTTTACCTCCCGCCGCAGATTTTGGCTGACTCCACGGCGGAAGATGAACACTCGCCGCAGGTTTGGGCTGACTCCACGTTTAAACAATCATCCGTCAGCAAGCCCAACGTGCAATCCTGTCATTCAGAGGGCCGTGTATGGCACGATGTACATACTGTTCCACAGTACGTAACGCCATACACACTGCCCGAAGAATCCTTGCACATCCGGTACAGATCGGCATATGTCCGTGGATTTTTTCACTATTCGGCTGAAGGTCACTCACGAACAATTTTATGAACGGTTTGCATAAATAATATATCGTTAAACTGTATATTATCACAAAGTGAGTATCCTTCAGCTGAACAGGCATGATAACCACAGACATACCCCGATCTGAGCAGGACATACACAGATTCTTCGGGCAGTGTGTATGGCGTTACGTACTGTGGAACAGTATGTACATCGTGCCATACACGGCCCTCTGAATGACAGGATTGCTCGTTGGGCTTGCCGATGGATGATTTCATAAACCTTAACCCACGGCGATACATCGCGTCAACCCAAAAAACCCCGGAAATCCCGTGAAAATGGGAAAATCCGGAGTTTTCTTTTATCCGTTTTTTTGACCGATCCTGCGTTCATTCCCGGGGCGTTTCCGATGTCCCATGAGGTTCGGTCAATCCGTTGATGTCGCGGCGGTAGTTTCGCGGAGAGACACCGCAGGCGGATTTGAACTGGCGGCAGAAGTGCTCGACGTTTTTGTAGCCGCACTGCGATGCGATGTCCGAGATGCCGTCGTCAGTGTTTGTCAAGAGATCCTTCGCGCGTCTGACCCGGCACCGGATCACGTCATCCATGCACGACACGCCGAATTTCTTCTTGTAGAGCGATTGCAGATACCCCATCGAAAGATGCAGCTGACGCGCCATATCCGCGATGCTCCAGTCCTCCTGCGGGTTGTTCATGATCGACTTGCGGAGCGTGAGAAGCTCCTGATCGTGCGCCGCGGACTCGTGATGGAGCAAATCGTCCTCGAGTTTATAGAATAAAATGTGGAAAAGCTGGGAAATTGCGCCGTCATACCGCCCGATCGTGGACTCCCACGTGAGGAGCTGCACCAGATTGTGGCAGTACGCCGCGTCGGAAACCGCAAACGGCTCGTTGATCCGCGGAAAATTCTTCACGAACGCCTCGTCCGATTCAAACCGGATCCAGTCGTCGCCGTAGGATTCCCCCGACGCACCGTATTCGACATGGGAGAACGGCGGATACAGAACCGCACATCCGGCAGGGTATTCGCGCATCTCCCCGTTCACGCAGAACCGTCCCGGCGTGCGGGTGAGGAGGAAGAGGTAATAGTCGTACCCCTGCGGAGAATGGATATAGAAATCGCCGGGATGAAAGGTATCGTACCCGGAAAAGATAATTTTGTTCATACGCGCTCCATATGAGGATCGGTCAATTTGATACAGTATAGCACAATTGAGCGATTCTGTCAAGAGCCGGGCAGCCGAAAACGCAATACCGTATATCCCGTAGGGCGGTGCCTTGGTGCCGCCGCAAAGCCAAAACCCACGGCGGGAGATAGACCTCTGCCCTATGGGTTTCACCCTTTCACATCATCACCCCATCGCGTCCAGCAGTTCTCCGATCGGGCATGTACCCGGGAAGCGCTGGATGCCCCAGACCATGGTGTATCCGCGTGCCGGGTCGATTCTGAGATCCGTTCCCGCCATGCCGCCCCAGCCGAACGCGCCGATTCCCTCGCCGTGTGCATCCGGGGTTTCGTTCACGAGAGAACGCACGAGGTACCCGTAGCCGAAGCCGCCGTTGTTTCTGACATACTCCGCCGAAATGCACGCGGGCAGCTGATTCTTCGCCATCTCCCGCACCGTTTCCTCCCGGATGATGCCCATGCCGCCGCACCGGAGCATCTCGCCGAACTTCATGTAGTCGTCCAGCGTCGAGTACAGCCCCGATCCGCCCATCTCAATGGAAAAACTGCGGTCAATCGCCGGGACGCCCATGTAGATATCGCACGGCGTGTAACTGCCGTTCTCGTCCACGCTGTACTTGCGCGCGACGCGGTCAGCCATGTGCGGCAAGGGACGGAACGCGGTGTCATGCATCCCGAGCGGGTCAAAGATGGTCTTTTTCAGGTATTCGCCGAATCCCATCCCGGACGCGATCTCCACAACGCCGCCGAGGACATCCGCGCTCAGACCGTAGAGATACGCCGTGCCGGGCTCGAACATCAGCGGGCACTTGCCGATTCTGCGCACCAGCGCAAGCGTCGTGACCTCTTCCGCTCTCATCCCTTCCATTCCGGCAAGCATCGCGCGGATACTGTCACCGACCACGCCGCCCTCCCAGTGATACGGGATTCCCGAGGTCATGGTGAGAAGATGCTTCACCCGCATGACGTTCTCCGCCTTTCTCAGCGTGCCGTCCGGGGTGACCACGTCCATGTCTGCAAATTCCGGGAAGAACTCGCACACAGGCGTCTCGGGCGTGAGAATGCCTTTGTCCCACAGGGTCATGACAGCGGCGGCTGTGACAACCTTCGTCATCGAATACATGAGCATCACGGTGTCCCGCGTGAACGGATCCGGTCTGCCGAGCTCCCGTACACCGGCGGATGCGTATGCCAGCTCTTCCCCGTCACGATACAGGAGAACTGCGCATCCTGCGGCGTGTCCGTTCTTCACGTAAGCGTCGAGTATTTCCTGATATTTCTTCTGAATCATGTTTGTCCTCCGAATCAGAAACGGGCGCAGATTCAAGACCCAACGCCCGTCATGACGATTTGATTTTCACGCACACGCGCTTATTGTGATTATATTAATATTATTAGAGATAAGGTTATTATAATTATTTTATTAGGTGTCGGATTTGCGGCAGTATGACTGCTGTGTTCACGGCACAATGACTGCTGTATCTGCGGCACAATGAGCGTTGTATTCACGGCACTCAGTCTGCCGGATTTACGGCACTATGCGCACGCTCTTATTGTGATTATGTTATTACAGATAAGG
>JAFTPW010000164.1:0-4955 GCA_017463075.1 Clostridia bacterium | reverse complement strand
TCGGTCTTGGACTTGTCAAGCCATGCGGTATAACCAGCCGCATATTCCTTCGCCTGAGCAAGTTCTTCGGGAGTCTTGAGTTCGAACGCATTCTTCTTTACATAGAAGAGTTCTTCTCTGAGGGTCTGACCCTTGGTCTTGTCTGCCATTATGATTATTCATTTCTGGTATATAATAAATTATTGAATATTCGAGTGAATAAGGGGAACATGATCCGCGCGCATCACAGTATTCACATTCTGCATCAGCTGTAATACAGACTCTGGTACAGCTCCACCGTTTCTTCGGCTTTTTCCACCTTTTCTCTTGCGTCGCTGTCGGGAATGCGGATCAGGTTGCCGTTTTCGTCGGTATTGCCGGCGTCTTTGCACCATGTCTCAACGGTATCCGTGTCGTAAAGGTACACGGACAGCACGGTTTTCCATCGGCTGTGCTTGGTGAAGAGGTAGGAGAGGTAGTAGGTGCCGTACTTGATGTTTGTCTCGGGATCATACAGGATGCCGGTGTCCAGCTCTTCTCGCGTGATTGCGGTGAGGGATCGGAACGTCTCGGGCGTGAGCTGCATCAGTCCGATTCTGCCGTCGTCGGAAACCTTGTTGCTCTGGAATCCGCTGGTCTGGTGGATGACGGCGTAGACAACATACTCGGGAACGCCGTACTGCGCGGAATATTTCGTGACATACTTGGAATACTCGCGCGGGTGGCTTCTCAGATCCATCTGATGCCCGAGAAAATGGTAGGCATATCCGATGAGCAGGGAGAGCGCGAGGATGACGATGATGACTGCGCTCCGCTGCACTGCGTTTTTAAAATTCATATGATTCGTATCGTTCTCCGCGGATTTTCCGGAGGGCATCGGCGCATTCCTTCACCCGGAGAAGCATAATCTCGTATTCGGCGTCGTTGGAGATGACAAAATCCGCGCGGTCTTCCAGTTCAGCCACGGTTTTCTGCACGGCGAGGCGTTTCTTTGCGTCGTCTTCGGACAGTCCGTCACGCCGGATGATGCGCCGGATGAGGGTCTGTTCGGGAGCCGTAACGCACACAACCGCTTCGCACATGGCGTCAAATCCGCTTTCGAACAGGAGCGGCGCGTCGATGAGGACGATATCCGAGCCGTTTTTGTACAGTTCTGCGGCGATTTTCTTCGTTTCCTCGAGAATAAGAGCGTGCGTGATCCGGTTGAGATCGGCGAGTGCCTGTTTGTCCCCGGAGAAAACGAGCTTCCGCATGACGGCACGGTTGAGAGAATTGTCATCGTTTGCCGTTTCCCTGCCGAACCGCTCAACGAGCGCCTGCATACAGGGAGAAAGCGTATCCGACGGAGCGGTCATATCGCGGTAGACCTGATCGGTATCGACGGCGGGAATGCCGTACTGTGCAAAAATTTCCGACACGTAGCCCTTGCCCGCGCCGCTTCTTCCGCAAAGTCCGATCAGCATACAGCCGTTCTTTTTCATCAGTCCATACCTCCGCGATTTTACTACATGATATTTTACCACAAATATGCGTGATTTGCAATATCTTTTGTGAATTTCACGCCTGAAAGCACAAAAAAGCCACTCGATTTTCACCGAATGGCTCCTCTGTCATAATGAAACGGGCGGACTTATTCAGCGTAAACGCTGACCTGTCTTCTGCCTTTTGCGATGTTTTCAAACTTAACCTTGCCGTCGATAAGAGCGAACAGGGTATCGTCGGTACCACGACCAACGTTGTTGCCGGGATGGATGTGAGTACCTCTCTGGCGGATGATGATGTTGCCGGCGATTACTGCGGAACCGTCTGCCTTCTTCACGCCGAGACGCTTAGATTCGCTGTCACGTCCGTTCTTGGTAGAACCGACACCTTTCTTATGAGCGAAGAACTGTAAGCTGATTCTGATCATTGTTATTTCCTCCATTTTTCAAGATAATACCGTTACTCTTCTTTGGTATCCACGTCAAGAAACTCGTAATATTCTTCCGTAAGCTCGTTGATCTGGCAGAAATAGCCTTCGATCAGACCGGCTGCCGCGAAACGCTTTTTCTCGTCCTTCTCGTATTCGGGAAGAGCGGATTTGCATTTCACCGTGATATCGGTGGTTTCCTCGTCAATCGTGAAATCGACGGAACACTCGTATGCAACCTCGAGCGTATTGATGATGAGCATCGTCATTGCTGACAGTGCCGCGCAGAGTACATCGTCGCCTTCCTCGCCGAAACCGGTGTGACCCGTTTCACGGAAGCCCCAGAATACTCCGTTCCTTCTCAGAAAAACAATCTTTGTCAAAATTTCTCTCCGTAAAACCGTGAGCCGGCGTTTAAATTAGAACGCGATCTTTTCGATCTGAACCTTGGTGTAAGGCTGTCTGTGACCGATCTTCTTCTTTTCGTTCTTCTTGGGTTTGTAGGTCATAACGTAGATCTTCTTGCCCTTGCCGTTCTTAACTACGTTTGCGGTAACAGAAGCACCTTCAACAGTGGGCTTGCCGGACTTGAATCCGTCGTCGGTAGCAACAGCGAGAACCTTATCAAAGGTAACCTTTTCGCCTTCTGCTGCTTCGAGCTTTTCGATGAAGATGATATCTCCTTCGTTAACCTTGTACTGCTTTCCACCTGTTTCAATGATTGCAAACATTCTGAAAAGCACCTCACTTTCTTTTGAGAAATCGCTGAGCGGGTAAGCATACGCTGTTTAGGACCCGGCATCATGCGTCAGATGATATTATACCACTGCGGGAGATTTTTGTCAATTGGAATTTTCGGAAATATGCATGGTTGATTTTAGAAAAATCCGTGCGCTTATGCGGGGAATTTGTGCAATTTTCACTTCCCTGTTTCCGCCGCAAGTTCAGCCGCGCGGAGCGTGTTTTCCAGAAGCATCGTGATGGTCATGACGCCTACGCCGCCGGGAACGGGTGTGATTGCGGACGCTTTTTCCTTCACGTTTTCGAAATCCACGTCGCCGCAGAGCCTGCCTTCCGCATTGCGGTTCATGCCGACGTCGATGACAACCGCGCCTTCCTTCACCATATCCGCGGTGAGGAAGTTCGCTTTTCCGATGGCGACGACGAGAATGTCCGCACGACGGGTGACGTCAGCGAGGTTCTTCGTTCTCGAATGGCACACGGTTACGGTTCCGTTCGCGTGGAGCAGGAGCATCGCCATGGGTTTGCCGACGATGTTGCTTCTGCCGATGACGACGCATTCCTTGCCGGTCACGTCGATGTTTTCGTATTCGAGCATTTTCATCACGCCCGCGGGTGTACACGGGAGAAAGCTGTAATCGCCGATCATGATTTTGCCGGTGTTGACGGGATGGAATGCGTCCACGTCCTTTTCCGGCGGGATGGCGTTGATGACCGCGGTCTCGTCCAGATGCTTCGGAAGCGGGAGCTGCACGAGAATGCCGTGGATTTTGTCGTTCGCCTTGATCTCCTCCAGTTTCGCGAGAAGCGCGTCCATTGTAGTATCGGCAGGCATTTCGTGAACCTCGGAGTAGAATCCGGTTTCCTCGCATCCCTTCTTCTTGTTGCGGACGTAGACCTTGGACGCGGGGTCTTCCCCGACGATTACGACCGCGAGACCGGGCTTGATCCCCGTGCGTGCTTCAAATTCGGCGCCGCGCTTTGCGATATCCGCTCTTGCCGCTGCCGAAATCACTTTGCCGTCGATGATGTGTGCCATGTTATTCCTCCGTTTTATCCGATCCGCCGGCGCTGAGGTCTTCATAAACCGGCTTGTATTCTTCTTCCGATCTGAGTTCCGCCGCCTTTGTCTTCACGCGTCTGAGCATGACGGTCATCAGGGTCACGCCGAGGATCACGGAAACCGCACCGACGCACTGTGACACGCGGAGAGCGCCGATCATGAGGCTGTCGGTACGGAGTCCTTCGATGAGCATGCGCCCGAAGCCGTACCAGATGAGGTAGGAACAGAAAATCTGTCCATCGAATTTCTTCTTTTTATAAATCGCGATGATGATGCACAGGCCGATGAGATTCCACTGGGATTCGTACAGGAACGTCGGATGCACGAATTTCTCGAAATCCCACAGACCTGCCGCCGCGGATGCTTCGCTGAACGCGTAGTGGATGCCCATGCGCCACGGGAGTGTGGTTTCTCCGCCGTACGCTTCGATGTTGATGAAGTTGCCCCAGCGGCCGATGACCTGACCGATGAGCACGCAGGGTACGAGAATATCAAACAGCTTGATGAACGGAACCTTGCCCTTCTTCAGCTTGGAGTAGACGACCGCTGTGATGAGACCGCCGATGACGCCGCCGTAGATGGCAAGACCGCCGTTCCAGATGGCGATGATGTTGACAAAGGTTGCCCACAGATTTTTGAAAAACGCCAGAATCGTGCTGAGCAGCGTTCCGTCCGAGACGGCAGCTGTGACCCAGCCGTAGTCTTCCCACGAGAAGATCACGTAATACAGACGCGCGCCGATAACGCCGCAGACGATGACGATGAAGGCAAAATCCGTGATGTCATCGAAGGAAATGCCCTCGAATTTGGCAAGATGGATCGCCCACAGCACCGCCAGCACCATGCCGAAGGTGATGAGAATGCCGTACCACGCAACGTCGCGTCCGAAAACGGAGAACGCAGTCTTGTCGATGTGGAACGGGTCGATCCCAAGCCCGGGAAATGACAGATAATACATAGTGTTTCCTTTCAGAGAGTTGTCGGACGGCTGTAAATCCTTGAGGTTTCGCCCCACGGATGCCAGCCGGTGCCGGTGAATTCAAAGCCGAAATGCTCGTAATAGCCGCAGTGATCGGTCGCGCAGTGGATGAAATCAAACCCCATCCGTGCCGCATCTTCGATGGCTCTGTGAATCAGCAGACTGCCGTGGTTGTTTCCGCGGTATTCCGGCTCTACAAGCAGTGCGCACAGCCACGGATACAGATCCATGCGGCTGATGAAATCGTTGGGTATCAGACCCGCGCATCCGGCGATTTTTCCGGG
>JAFTPW010000163.1:0-5921 GCA_017463075.1 Clostridia bacterium | reverse complement strand
GTCATTATCCCTGCGCGTTATCTGAATACGCCCGACGCCAAAGAGCTCGCTCTTCACTGCATGGAAGACATCGACGCTGAATTTGTCAAGAAAGTACAGGCAGGCGACGTTATGGTTGCCGGATGGAATTTCGGATGCGGCTCTTCCCGTGAGCATGCACCGCTTGTTATCAAAACCTGTGGTACGGGCTGTGTCATCGCCAAGAGCTTTGCGCGGATTTTCTACCGCAACGCCATCAACATCGGTCTTCCCATTCTCGAATGCGAAGAAGCGGCGGACGAAATCAATGCAGATGACGAAGTAAAGGTGGATTTCGATACCGGCGTCATCACCGATCTTACCACCGGAAAGACCTATAAGGCACAGCCGTTCCCGCCCTTTATCCAGAATATCATCAGATGCGGCGGACTCCTGAAATCCCTGAAAGAAGGCGAAAACAATGGTTAAGAATATTGCGGTTATCCGTGGTGACGGTATCGGTCCCGAAATTGTAAACGAAGCCCTCAAAGTGCTTGATAAGGTCGCTGAACTGTACGGACACACCTTTCACTACACCGATGTGGATATGGGCGGATGTGCGATCGACAAGTACGGGGATCCTCTGCCTGAGAGCGAACTGAACAAATGCCTTGCATCCGACAGCGTGCTCCTCGGTGCGGTGGGAGGAAACAAGTGGAATGATGTTCCCGGGAATATGCGTCCCGAAAAGGGTCTTTTAAGACTCAGAGCGGGAATGGGCGTTTACTCCAACAACCGTCCCGCAAAGATCTGGCCTCAGCTCGCGGATGCGTCTCCTCTGAAAAAATCCATCGTGGACGAAGGGATCGACTTTATCATCGTGCGTGAGCTGATCGGCGGCATCTACTTCGGGGAACACAGAACCGACGGCGACACTGCCATTGACGTTCTCCGGTACAGCGAAGCGGAAATCGAGCGCATCGGCAGAATCGGCTTTGAAACCGCAAGAAAGCGCGGAAAGAAGCTCTGCTCGGTCGAAAAGAGCAATGTACTGGATTCCAGCCGCCTTTGGAAAAAGGTGATGCACCGTCTTGCAGAGGAATATCCCGACGTGGAGCTTTCCGATATGCTGGTTGATAACTGTGCAATGCAGATCGTAAAGAATCCCGCTCAGTTTGACGTCATTGTGACCGAGAACATGTTCGGCGATATTCTGTCCGATGAAGCATCCATGATTACGGGTTCCATCGGTATGATTCCGTCCTCGAGTCTGGGCGCATCTTCCTGCGGTCTGTATGAACCCATTCACGGTTCCGCTCCCGACATTGCGGGTCAGGACAAAGCCAATCCCATCGGCACCATTCTTTCGGCGGCGATGATGCTTCGTTACAGTTTTGATATGGAAACCGAAGCCGACGCCATCGAAAATGCTGTTTCCGCGTACCTGGATGCCGGATACCGCACTGCCGATATCATGAGCGAAGGGAAGACACTCATCGGCTGCGGAAAGTGCGGCGACCTGATTGCCGGCTTCCTGACAAAAGCGTGAGTTTCGCTTCCTTCGGCTATGCAGATCCGGTAAAGCGGTGAAGACAACCGACGGGACTCCGGATACAGTTGGATATATCATGAAACAGACAAAGCCACTTTCGCAGAACCGCGGAGGTGGCTTTATTGTGTTATTCGTTTTCAAAAGCAGATGATCCGGTTCATTCCGCTTTCATTCTGATTTCCGCGATGCTGTGCGGCGGGAGTACAATCTCAACCGTGCCGTCCGCGGTCTTCACGTTCAGCTCAGTCGTCTCAAATACCGTATTCGCCACAACATCCTCACCGGAATACAGCGTTGCCGAGATCACATCCCCACAGCCGTTCAGCGTGAATTTCTTTTCCTGATCGAAGGAACGGTTGCAGAGAACAGCGGTGACGACGGAATGCTTGCGGGTTGCAATAATATCTTCTTCCAACGCGCAGATCATGCCGTTTGCGTGGCGGCTCATGAGGGAAATCGCCTGACCGGTGGGAGACAGCTCTGCACGATCGGGATATACCTTGATGGCACCCTCGTTGACGGACTCAAAATGGCACGCCATCATCACGCCGTATTGATCGGCATTGCGGAACAGCATATTCAGAAACGCCGCCGCCATGATGCCCTCACTGATGCTGCCGCCGCGGTACCATGCATACCACGCATTCCATTCGTCGTAGGAAATCTTCACACTGCTGTCCCCGAGCTGTTCCCGGAGCATCTTCAGACGGGGCTGGAATTCCGTGTCCACCTTGCAGATGAAGCCTTCGTATTCTTCCTTGCGCTTTGCGGGATCGATATACGCAGGGAATCCGGCATAATGGTGCAGGGAAACCGCGGATGCCACGTCGGACAGAGCCTTTGCGGAGTAATCCGCCCATTCCCGATTCGGATAAGGACCGGAGGAGCAGAGCGTGAGAGACGGAGACACCTCAAGCATCTTCACGGCGTGTTCCCGTACGGCTTTCGCATAGGCATCGGCGGTGTTCGCACCTTCCATGTGACCGTAGCCGGCTTCGTTTCCGAGGGACCAGAACTGCACATGGTACGGCTCGGGATGCCCGTTTTCCGCTCTCAGCCTGCCATAGGGTGTGGTTTCGTCGCCGTTGCAGTATTCCACCCACTGCGCGCTCTCTTCGGGTGTGTTCCATGTGGGATTGAGCGTGATGAACGGCTCCGCACCGATTTCACGGCACAGTGCGACGAAGTCATCGGTGTTGATTTCGTGGAAATCGTAGCCGTTTGTGTGCGGCTGGGTCTCGAGCCACAGATAGGACTGGAGCGGTGCACGCATATTTCTCGGCAGAAGCCCGTCCTTCCAGTTGTATTCGCCCGCGAAATTGCCGCCCGGCCAGCGGAGCAGACGGATTCCCAGTTCTTTCATTTTCTCAATCACATCGGGGCGCATTCCGTGGAAATTGTTCACGGGCATCAGGGACACTGCACCGATCATGACCGTTCCGACGGTATCAAAGGTAATCTCCAGCCGCGCTTCACTGTCGTTTGCGGAAGAATGAAGAATCACGCTTTCCTCGGCGTAGTCTCCGGTGCGCGCAGTGACGGTTTTGCTGTCGTAAACGGTCCGTCCGTGGCTCATGAGCGATACGGTCAGGACGGTTTCTGCAGATGCCTTTACAGCGATTGTGAAGCGGTAGTCGGTGTCAGCGGAGACGTACAGATCCTTCTGACCGAATCCGGCGGTACCGGGCTTGTAGCTTGTGATGTACTGGGCATTCCGCTCATGACTGCGGCGCATTTTGTAGCCCTCGTAATGCCGGGTGTACGCGCCGCCGAACATCATGACGGGATTCCCGCCGACGGCATACCACTCATGCGCACAACCGTACCGCCCGGGTTTGCCGACAAATTTCCGGTTCCGGAGAATCTCAGCGGAAATCCCGCCGTTGACGCATCCGCGGGTGTGTTCCAGATTGTCGCCGAACAGCAGGGGAGAGATCGACTGCGCGGTGTCACTGAGGGTTACGGTCACATCCGCATTCCATTCCTTCTGCCCGGCACTGTCCGCAGGGATTTCCATCGGAAGATTGCTGGAATGGGAAGAATCCAGCTGCATTCCGTTGACAATATCCGCCATACTGCACCGGAACAGCTGTGCCATGTTCTTCAGATTTTCGATATCCGGGCAGGCAAGTCCTCTCTCCCACTTGGAAACCGCCTTGTCCGTCACGGAAAGATATTCGCCCAGTGCCTGCTGGGACAGATTCAGCCGCTTGCGGGAAGCCTGGATGAAAGCTCCGGTTTTCTGCATGTTCATGGAATCTACCTCGTTTCTGTATTTTTCTTTCATTATAACACATTTTCCCGGACAGCGCCACCGACCGTTGGTTTACCTGAAAAACCGGACAATCCCTGTGGAAAGTCCGGTCTTTTGGTTTATCAGAACTCCGGCACGATCACCGCTTCGCCGTTCTTCATCGCGGATTCGTGCGCACAGATGCCCGCCGCCGTGATGTTGGCACCGAGAACTTCGTCAATCCACGGCTTGCGTTCCTCGATGCAGCTTCGCACAAACTCATGCACCAGATGCGCGTGGGAACCGTGATGACCCGCACCGGCGCCTTTTTTCAGGGATTCCTGCGGATTGAGCGGATCGTAATTGCCGCCGACTGTGTGATGCCACAGTTCCTCGGGCAGATCGTCGTAGTAGTTGGGCATGGGTGTGACTTTGACTTCGCTCCAGCCGCCGCGTTTGCCTTCCTGTGCGGGATGGAATGTCGTGATGTACGGGCTGTCACCGTCGGCAAATCCCCATTCGAAGCAGGCATCGGAGCCGTAGACGAACATACCTTCCTGATATACGCGCGCGCATTCGAACAGGGAACGGGTCGCCTCGCCCTTGATCCCGCTCTCGAACTCAAACAGCGCGGATTCAACCGGGAACGGATTGCCGTACTGCTCGTGAAGCCATTCCTCCATGGTGCCTGATCCGAAGCAGTTGACCCGGCAGATGCGGGAACCTGACAATGCTGCCATGGGAGCGATCGCGTGGGTACCGTACCACATCGGCGGCAGACCCATCCAGTAGTCCGGCCAGTTTGCCATATCCTGATAATGCGAGCCGCGGAAGAACTGGATTTTACCGAATTTTCCCTCTTCCTTCATCTTTGCGGCGTAGAAATACTGATAGGTGTAGAGCGTCGTCTCCATCATCATGTAATTCTTCCCGGATCTCCGCTTTGCCTCCACGATGCGGCGGATGTCGTCAAGCGAGGTTGCCATGGGAACGGTGCAGGCGCAGTGCTTGCCGGACTCGAGAACCGCCACGGTCTGATCGGCGTGCAGGGGAATGGGCGTCACCAGATGCACCGCATCAATGGAAGGATCGGCAAGGATGGCATCAAAGCTGGGGGCAATCTTCCCGCCGCCGATGTGTTCGGAAACCCGCTCGGCAATTTCGCGTTTTGTGTCGAACAGGGTCAGCTTGCCCACATCCGGATGTTCCTTGTAAATTCCGGCAAACGCACCGCCGAATCCAAGCCCGACGAGAGCAACATTCAGTTTTTTCATCACAAATTCTCCTTTTTGTATGAAGTGGATTGACATGTTTTCTGCTTTTATGATATACTGAAACGGAGATAAAGAAAATGTACAAAACGGAAATTATTTGTATAAAGAGGAAGTACCCATGCTGTTCAATTACCTGAATCCGGCGGAAAAGAGAACCATCCAGACCTGCAACTTCAATCTGCACATCGGAAGCCGGCATCCCAACCGGATCATGGAGGTGCACGATCTGGTCTGGATCCGGGAGGGAACGTGGCAGATTTCGCAGGACGGCGAGGACTACACCGTATCCGCCGGGGACGTGATTCTCCTGCAGGCCGGGCATCATCACTACGGGAACGTCTCGTGCGAATCCCCGGTGAAGACGCGGTACATCCATTTCAGCCGGCACGCGGACGATTTTCTTGGGGAAGAGAAGGAGGCACCGGACGGCTTCTACACTTTTCCGACAGTCGTGCACTGCGGCGCGGATTCCGGAATCGGGAAACAGTTTGAGCGGGTCATCCGTGCGTTCTGGGCAGAGGAACCCTATGAAAAAGCGAAGGCACCGGCGTATCTGGATCTGCTCCTGTGTGAAATCAGCAGAATCGGCGTGCAGAAACGCTCGATGGCGGACGAAATCAAAGAATTGATCCGGAAAACGCCCCACAGATTCATTCCCAACGAGGAATTTGCGGATGAATTCGGCTGCTCCGTGCGTACGGTTTCATCGAAATTCCGGGAGAGCACCGGCACAAGCCTCCACGCATGGCAGATGCAGATGAAATGCCGGATGGCGGAGGAGCTGATGCAGAGCGAACCCACCATCACGCTGCGGGAAGTGGCGGCAACTTACGGCTTCTGCGACGAATACCACTTCGGGAAGTGCTTCAAGAAAGTGATGGGACGCTCGCCCAAACGATCCCGG
>JAFTPW010000162.1:0-2771 GCA_017463075.1 Clostridia bacterium | reverse complement strand
GATAATAAGTCCAGTGGTTTTGGCATATTTCCATCAAGATTTTGATTTTGAGCGGAAGACAATGGAGGAAACCAGTCCGAAAAACAGAGCGGCTGTGATTCCTCCCGCGGCGGCGGTCATGCCTCCCGTCATCGCACCGAGCAGTCCGTCGGAGAGCACCGCTTCCTTTACGCCTTTTGAGATCAGGTACCCGAATCCCGTCAGCGGAACCGTCGCACCCGCACCTGCAAATTCAACCAGCGGTTTGTCAACGCCGAGCGCACCGAGAATCACGCCCGCGACGACGTATGCGACGAGAATCCGCGCCGGTGTCAGCTTCGTCCGGTCGATGAGAATCTGTGCGAACGAGCAGAGAAGCCCGCCGACGAGAAACGCGCGAAGATAGTCAAGCATCATGCACTTTTCCTCCGATCTGTGATTTTTTCGTCCCACGGATGCGTACGAGATGCGCGATTCCCGGGATCGTCTGCCCCTGATTGAGCGCGAGCGTGTTCATCAGCGCACCCGTTCCGAGGAAGAGAATGTCCGACAGCACGCCGGATTTCACGTTTTCGAGAAGGTCCGCCGCCAGAACGACCGCACTGCACCCGCATCCAGATCCGCCCGCGTGGGTGTCCGATGAGTTTGGTTCAAAAATCATCTTCCCGCAGTCGGTGTGGTTCCTGCTGATGTCAAATCCGCGCGCGCCAAGCAGATCGACGAGAATCTCCGAGCCTTCGATGCCGAGGTCGCCCGTGACGATGAGATCGGATTCCTCCGGTTTGTGCCCGGCATTGAAATACCGCTCGAGCGTATCTGCGGCGGCAGGAGCCATGGCGGCACCCATGTTGTTCGCGTCGGAAATCCCGCGGTCAACGATGCATCCCGGCAGAATTTCGGCAATCTCCGGAACAAAATCCCCACTCACGCGGTCAGTGTCCCGTTCCAGAGCCGAGAGAACGAACGCGCCCGAGCCCGTCACCGTCCACTGCGCAGTCGGAGGCCGCTGTCCGCCGTATTCAAGCGGGAACCGGAACTGCCGCTCGGCGGAACAGTAGTGGGAGGACGTCACCGCCGCGCACCGGTCGAGGGATGAGAGCGCAAGGGAAGAGATGAGCAGTCCTTCCGCACAGGTCGAGCATGCGCCGAACAGCCCGAGGAAGGGAATCCGGTAAGCCGATAGCCCGTAGGTCGACGAGATGCACTGATTGATGAGGTCACCCGCGAACATGGCGTCCATGTCGTCTTCCTTGAATCCGGATTTTGTCAGCGCAAGTCCGAGCGCGAGCCGCTGCATCTCCGCCTCCGATTTTTCCCAGGTGTCCTTGCCGAAGCGGTCGTCCCCGGAAATGTCGAACAGCCTGCCGAGCGGACCCTGTTTTTCCTTCTGACCCGCCACGGAACCGGCGGACAGGATGAAAACGCGCCGCGGCGGTACAATCGTCTGATTTTTCAAATTCACATCGCTCCTTCTGCGGTTTTGAGGTTATTGTGCCGCGGAAGGATGCGGAAAATACGCTGTAATAATTGGCAAATAAATACCAGTTGGCAGAATTTCGCGAAAACAAAATCTTTATGGAAGACTCACAAAACGAATTGTGGAAGACTGCCAAATCGATTTATGGAAGAAACACAAAACAAATATATAAAAACAGTGAAGAAATCACAAAAACACCCATGAAACCGGAAATCCGGAATCACGGGCGTTTTGCGTTATTTTGTGAAATTATTCCGCGATGAGCTCGGTTACGGGTCTGCCGTCGGTATCGGGCATGGTTACGCCGAGAGCCGCCGCAATCGTGGGAGCCTCGTCGACGAGCACGCCGTTTTCGATCTCGACACCGGACTTGAACGCGGGACCTTTGACGTAGAACACGGGAGTCGGACCCTTTGACGGGAGATAGCCGTGGGTCGCCTTGCCCTTGCGGTAGTCCTCGTTGTTCGCCGCAGTCACAGCCGGACGGGTGAATTTGTCGCCGAAGCCGGTGTAGTTGTCCGTTTCCACGACGAACGAGAAATCGCCGCCGAACCGTTCCTCCGCGACAGCTTCTTCCGCAGTATAGACGCGGCTGATGCCGTAGATGCCTTCGTCGCACATATGGCGGAGCAGATCGTACGTCTTCTGCCAGAGCGCGCGGTCGGTCTTGTCCCTGAGATAAACGCACGCGGACATGCCTCCGGACTGACACCACGCATCCCATTCGGGCTCACCGTTCTCACGCGGACGGATCAGCCCGGCGTCGGCAAGGTAAACGTTGAGGTTGATGACGCGCTTGATGTCCATCTGACCGTGGTCGGAGGTGAGCACGAAGCTGGTGCAGTCGCCGTTGCCGGATTCAATTGCTGCCTCCATCAGGTCGCCGATCCACTTGTCGGTGTCCTCGAGGGTCTTCTGAATGTGATCGCCGAAGAGACCGTTTCCGTGCCGTGCGCCGTCGATGTTCGCGGGATGGATCATAAAAAGGTCGGGCTGGAATTCCCGGATCATGTCGCACGCGCACGCCAGCATGAAATAGTCGCATTGCGGATGCTTCCGCTCGACCATGAGGTGCGCATTCTTCTCGATGATCGGGATGATTTCCTCGGCGGTGCCCATTTCGCGGAACGCGTCGGCGAGGGTCTGATCCTTCGACTGCGTCCAGTATTCGGCGATGTTCCAGTCAATGGACGGGTGATTGCCGGTCACGGGCCAGAAAACGCCCGCCGTGGTCAGTCCTGCCGCCTTCGCCGCGTCGAAAATGTCGGAAACCTTCACGTATTCATGCTCCCACAGCCACGGAATCGGGTTCGAG
>JAFTPW010000020.1:0-7210 GCA_017463075.1 Clostridia bacterium | reverse complement strand
GTACCGTGCGGATAAGCCGTTTCTTTTCTCGAACCGCACCGACGCGGATATCGAAGAAGGAGTCAGCCGCATCGACGGGGCATACAAGGTGGTGTTCTGGCTGAAGGAGGACTACACGCCCCGGCTGTTCAAAGAAGTCCGGGAAATCTGCGGGGATACGTGCAATCTCTGCTCCAACCGGGAGGATATCCTCGAGATCACGGCACATGGTGTGCACAAGGGATCCGCGGTCAGACGACTCAAGGAAATTCTCGGCGCGCATACCCTCATCTGTGCCGGAGATTTCAACGGGGACATTCCCATGCTGAAAGCGGCGGATATCGGTTATGCCGTGGAAAACGCGACGGATGAAGTCAAAGCCGCGGCCGACCGTGTGACGGTGCACGCAAAGGACGGAGCCATCGCAGAAATCATCGCGAACCTCTGAGGTTACTTCTGTCGCGCATGTTTCGGATGTGTAAATTTGTTCGATTCTGAACGAAACATCTTGTAATCGGGTGTATTTTCAGGTATAATGAAGCATATATTCATCCGAAGAGAGGGAAGAACATGCCGTTTATCTGGTGCAGTCTGATCGGTTATCTGATCGGGTCGGTCAATCCTGCGTGGATCATATCCAAAATCCGCGGGTTCGATATCCGAAAGAAAGGTTCACACAATGCCGGGGCATCCAATGTGACCATCCTGTGCGGGAAGAAACTGGGTGCTGTCTGCGCGGTGCTGGATATTTTCAAGGCGTGCTTTGCCATCGGACTGTGCATGTTCCTGTTTCCGGAGTATAACCACGCATACGCGGCAGCCGGAACCGCATGCATCATCGGGCACATCCATCCCCTGTTCCTCGGATTCCGCGGCGGAAAGGGACTGGCGTGTCTCGGCGGACTTGTGATGATGTTCAGCAGGCGGGTGTTCCTTGTGTTCCTCCTGCTTGAGTTAATCATCGCACTGGCAACCAACTACATCTGCTTTGTACCCATTACGGCGGCGATTGCGTTTCCGATCACCTACTGGCTTCTGGCGGATGATGTGATCGGTGCCGTGATGATGGGCGTCGGATGCGTGCTGATTCTCATGAAGCACCGGGAAAACCTCCGTCGGATCCGCAGCGGCACCGAGCTTCGTCTGAGCTATCTGTGGGACCGCACTGCTGAGAGGGAACGCCTCGGCAGGGACGAATGGGACGACGACGAGCCGTGAACGGCTGAGGGAAATAATATCAAGAACAGCGGCAGAGCTTGCGTGAGTTTCTGCCGTTTTTTCTGTTGTGTCCAAAGTTGCCGGCCGGATCCGGATGTTCACAGTGCACTGCGACGAATGGTTCGGAATTGCCGATAACCGGCGCGTGATAAAAATAAATATACCGAAATTGTGTATAAAATTGCATTAAACTATTGCTTTTTTTCGCCGGTAGTGCTATAATCTATCCGTGCAAATTTTTTATAATATCCCAAAAGGAGTAAAAAAATGAAATTCAGCATGAAGAAGACCGTAAGCACTGTCCTTCTTCTCGCGCTGGCTGCTCAGAGCATGACCGCAGTCGCTTCCGCAAACGAAGTAATGCTCATCTCCGCAGCTCCCGTGGAAGAAACCGCAGTGACCGGCACCTTTGAAAACGTCTCCGAAAACGGCGAAGACATGATCTCCCTTTCCGAAGCACGTTCCTACAAGGCTATGATCCCCGTTGACGGCGAAGTCGATCCCGCTTCCGTTACCTGGACCATGACCAGAAATGCAGACAAGCCCTACAACGATGCGGAAAAGTATCCGACTCAGATTCAGGGCGGCACTCTCGACACCTGGAAGGCTACCAACGGCGAAAATTTCTTCTCCGACGTAACCACCACTGTTGAAACCGTTGACGGTCAGACCTATGTTGTTGCAGAATTCTCCAACGACACCTACTTCTACAGCCGCAACAATCCCGACTACTCCGCACCCCATGCAAACGGCGGTTCCTACCTCGATCCCTGCGGCTGGTTCTACCTCGCTGCATCCGTTGAAGGCACCGAACTCGGCTCCGTTGAAGTGAAGATCACTCCCTACGACGACTTCCGCACCATGACAGAAGTTTACGAAGAAATCGACGCAATGGTTGAATATGCCGCTGCGAACACCGATCTCTACGCAGAACGCTTCTCCATGGGTCAGTCCTCCGGTGAAATCTACGAAGCAATGGATATGCCCTACGTGATCGTTGCTGACGATGCTTCCTCCGTTGAAGCATGGCTCAACTTCACCGTAGCTGCTGAAACCAACCCCACCGACACCCTCGCTGCAATCGAAGCATGCGAATACGACGATCTCCGCGTTCCCGTTATGTACTCCAACATTCACGCGAACGAAGTTGCCGCTGTTGACGGTATCCTCAACTTCGGCTGGATGGTTCTCGAAGCTGCTGCAGCTGACGGCATCCTCACCTACAACAACCTGACCGGTCTCACCGCAGAAGGCGAAGCACAGCTTGCTGCTGAAATGGCTGAACAGGGCATGCACGTTCCGGATCTGATCGCTGACATGACCGAATACCTCGGCTTCATCAAGGCTGGCAACAGAGCTTCCGGCGTTGTAGATCTCGAAAAGTACTACGAACAGGAAACCGTTACCGTTGACGTGAACGCAATGCTTGAAGATGTATTCTTCATTCTCGTTCCCGAAGAAAACGTTGAAGGCCGCGAATACGTAACCCGTTACGCTTCCAACGGCTACGACCTCAACCGTGACAACTCCTTCCAGACCACTGAAGAAACCCAGAACATGCAGAAGCTGATCGGTACCTTCAACCCCGTCTCCTTCACCGAATTCCACGGCCGTGTTCAGACCTTCCAGTGCGAACCCTGCGACCCTCCGCACGAACCCAACTTCGAATATGACCTCCTCGCTGAACACCTCATGTACGGCGGTGAAGCTCTCGGTATCGCAGCAGTTGCAAACAACGAAATGTACAACTCCTACGTAATTCCCCAGAGAGACTACCTCTACTCCACCACCGACGAAGAAGGCAATGTTCTTCCTTACTGGGTACCCTGGGACGATATGTCCACCTCCTACACTCCTCAGTTCGCTATGCTTCAGGGTACTGTTGCATACACTGTTGAGCTTCCCGCTTACAACGATGACTCCGCTGCTCTCGTTCAGTACGGCTGTCTCGGTCAGTCCAACTATGTAGCGTCCGAAAAGATCGGCTACATCACCGCTCAGACCAAGATCTACGAACGCGGCGTAACCAACGCGAACTCCAATGCATACGAACTCGTTGGTCAGTGGTTCACCGACCAGTACGACACCGAAGGCGCTGAAATGGATCTCTTCCGTCCCGAATACGACGGTGAAGGCCAGAACGGCAACTTCTATCCCGAATGCTACATCATCGCTCTCGACGCTGAAAACCAGACGAACCTTCAGGCTGCAAACGACATGATGGTATGGCTCGCGCGCAACGACGTTAAGATTCTCATTACCGAATCCGAAGTTGAATACAACGGCGTTACCTATCCCGCAGGCACCATGATTATCTCCATGTACCAGGCTAAGCGTTCCGTTGCAAACGGTGCTCTCTACGACGGTACTCTCATCCAGCAGTGGTCCGACCTCTACTCCGAAGGCATCACCACTTTCGGCGAAACCAGAGGCTTTGACGTTGTTACCGTTGCTGAACCCGCAGCTTACGAAGCAATCGCAGCTGTTTGCGGCGAATGGATGGACTACGAAGATGCTCTCGCATACAACGTTGAATCCGCATTCTCCGGCAAGACCAACGATCAGGTTATCATCTCCAACGCATCCGAAGACTCCACTGCAGCAGTCAATGCTCTTCTCAAGGCAGGCGAAACTGTTGCTATGGTTACCGACGAAACCAGCGAATTCTACGGCGATTTCGTAACCACCTACACCGCATGGCTCACCGTTGCTGAAGAATACACCCTCACCGGCACCGGCGTTGCATACGCTGAACTTCCCGCAGCTCAGATCATCACCGCAGCTCCCGCTGTTTACGTAACCGGCGCTCCCGCAGAAGCTGCTGCTGGCTTCGTTTGGACCAACCGTGTTACCAACACCAACTGGAACTACGACATGGAAGCTCTCGAAATGATGGGCTTTGATGTTACCACCGACCTCGCTGCTGCTGACGCAGTGATCGGCGCATCCGCACTTTCCGAAGAAGAACTCGCTGCTGTCCAGGCAGGCAAGGCTTACATCGGTTACGGCTCCAGAGCTGGCCGTGGTACTGGTCTGTTCGGTGAATCTGATCTCGTTCGTGAAGGCGCTTCCGGTATGGACTGCCTCGGCTACGTTACCTATCCCACCACTACCCTTGTTAACGCAAGCTACGTGATGGACAACGATGACGTTCTCTACGGCTACGGCGTAGGCTACTACACTGCTATTCCCGAAGGCGCTGACGTTCTCGTTCAGATGGACGGCGACCGTGAACCCACCGAAGGCTTCATCCAGGCAATCACCGAAGAACAGGCTGCCAAGAGCGACACTCTCCTGAATGACTCCATCCAGGCATTTGCTTACAACAATGTTGACGAAGAAGGCAACGGTCTCAACGTTGTTCTCTTCGCTAACTCCCTGACCAACAAGCTCCACCAGCGCGATGAATATGCGTTCATCTCCAACTTCATCTTCTCTAACCTCCTCGGCGAAGACTACACCTCTGTTGTAGAAGCTCCCGTTGTTGAAGAAGTTGTTGAAGAAACCGAAGTTCCTTTCGGCGGCAACGTAACCTTCATCAACTACCTCGTTGATCTCGTTCTCAACAAGGTTGAACTTCCCCACTAATCACGCATAACACAAAAGACGGAAGGTCCCGCGCGGATTTTCCGTCTTTTTGCGTGCAATATGAAAAGCGGCAGTCCCGGAATAATCCGGAATTACCGCTTTTTTGTGAGTTCAGGAGCGATTCTGATTGTTCCAGTCGTCCCACTGCTTCTTCCGGTTGATGCGGATGAGGAGCACGGACTCCACGATCACCAGAATCACCAGAACAAACAGGATTCCCTTTGTGATATCGTTGTTGATGAACGCCATCGCGCGGTTGAACCGGTCGGTGATGACGCAGGTGAGCAGGATGAGGGAGAGAATCAGGCAGACATGGGGCAGAAGTCCCGCCAGCTTTGAGAAGAAGTTTTTCATCCGCGTACCTCCGTTTCCCCGATCATGACCGCGTCGTACAGCTTTCTCTGACCGGACTGAATCCGCTCTTCATCCACGCGGTGCTTTTCACCCATCCAGAGGGACTGTGCACTGTCGCCGCCGTCGAAGTTGTATGCCGCCGTGCATCCGAGGGATTCGTAAATCTCGCCGAGCTGGAAGAGGCGTACGCCGTCGGATTCGTCGCTCCGTCCATCCACGACGATGAAGCAGTAGTGACCCGGTTCGAAATAACCGATGGAGGAACGGGGATGGCGCGAGCTGAGAACGTTGTCGTCGTAGTAGTTTTCGTTGAATTTCGTCAGTGCTTCGCCGTTTTCATCCAGAAGCGAGGGGCCGAATTCCCAGACCTGCCACGGATTCTTGGCGAGGATTGCATCCCGGTCGAATTCGCGTGCGTCGTAGGTTTCCATCGTTCCGTCGCTGTACAGCACACAGATGTCGGCGCCGATGTGGTTCGTATCGCGGAGCAGCCTGCTGTTGCGTACGGCGAAGTAGACCATGTTGTCGTTGCCATAGTAGTCGCCGTTGAGTGCCAGAATCGCGGGATCGGTGCGGTACGTGACGCCTTCGCTGTCCTTGATGACGTAGGATGCCTCCGCGTGTTCCTCAATCGGAATCCGGTCATCCACCACGGAGGTGAACAGATTCTCAATGTTCCGGATGTACACGTCGTAGAGGTAGTAGGCGACTTCGTATTCCTTGCTGTTGTAGAAAATCTCCGTCCGTATCTTCTGCGCGGTCATGTAAATATCGTGACTGCGGTACAGTCCGACGTAATTCGAACGCAGGTAATCCATGGAATCGAGAGTCGGCAGCTCAGATGCGGTTATGTATTCGCGGATGTCCGTGTCATCGGTGAGACTGACGGTATTGACCGAGCTGACGGTGGAATACGGCAGGAACACCGGGGAAGGGAAGTCACCCTCGGCAGTGAGATCGTACACGGGATCCGCGCTGACCGGGAGGGTTTCAGGAACATCCGCCGATACTTCCGCCGTTTCCTGCACATCGCCGGATTTCGGGGAACCCAGTCCCCACAGGGATCGGATGTGATGGAAATAGCAGAAGACCGAGAGCGCGGCGCAGAACAGGAGGAAATCCGCTGTCACGACCGCCCAGATGGGATAGGGCTTCTTTTTTGGCTTCATTTTTGCTTCTTCCTTCCGAAAATGAGTTTTTTCTGAATAAAGTAATTGGATACAAAGAACAGAACCTCAGCACCGAGCTTCGCAATGCCGAGCGGAATGTGAAGAACCCGGGTCAGAAGCTCGAGCAGACCTGCCTTGCACAGGAAAACCACGCCTGCAAGTCCGTAATATTCCGGCATCGCCTTGTAAAGCGGCGCGTCACTGCGGAATACGAAGTTCCGGTTGAGGAAGAAATTCGTCATCGACGAGCAGATCCACGCCGCGACCATGGCAATCTCCATCGAAAGCGCCGACGGAATCAGGTAGTCGAGCAGGAGCACCAGAACGTAGTCGATGATGAACGCAAGTCCTGAGGAGAAGAGGTACTTGAGGGACTTTGACGCGAGGAAGATCGTCTTGTAGATCCGGTAGGAATCGCGGATCGGACGGAAATGCGAGGATGCGTTGTCGTTTTCATACACCGTTTCGATCGGAATTTCCGTAATCGTGATTTTATTCTCCACGGCGTCAAAGAGCATGTTCATCTCGTACTCATACTTGTCCCCGGCGGTTTCGGCGAAAATTCCAGCGGTTTTCAGTGAGAATCCGCGCAGACCGGTCTGGGTGTCGGTGAGCTTTTTTCCGCCTGCGACTGCGAAAACGATCCGCGTGATGCTGTTGCCGAAGCGGGATCGGAAGGGAACCTCGCCGGTGAAATGACGGGCTCCGAGAATGAGATCGTCCGGGTGCTCTTCTGCGGCGGATGCGACCTTTGCGATGTCCTCCGGTTTGTGCTGACCGTCCGCGTCTGCGGTAACGATATGGGATTTATCGGTATATGACCCGCTTGAGAGGATGTACTTCATGCCGTATTTGAGCGCACCGCCCTTGCCACGGTTGACGGGATAGCGCAGTACCTCGGC
>JAFTPW010000161.1:0-5456 GCA_017463075.1 Clostridia bacterium | reverse complement strand
TTAAATTCCTCCAGCTTGATGCGAACCAGTCCCGCCGTCATTCGGGTGGTATAGATAGGGCAATTGATCTGCTGGAACACATAGGGCAAAGCGCCGATGTGGTCCTCATGCCCGTGGGTCAGCAGAATGCCGCGGATTTTGTCGATGTTCTTTTCCAGATATGTGAAATCCGGGATCACGAGGTCCACGCCGAGCATGTCTTCGTCCGGGAACGCAAGGCCGCAGTCCACGATAATCATGTCGTTTTCGTATTCGATGACAGCGATGTTCTTGCCGATCTCGTTCAGGCCGCCGAGCATCATGACGCGAACCTTGCTGGTTTGCTTCTTAGCCATAAAATTTCCTTTCTTCTTTCGTCTGTATTTCAGGCAAATTATGTACGGCTCACGGATGCATGGCGGATAACGGAATATCGTCAGGGATGTATCGATAGCTTTAATGCTTTACTGCGTGAAAGCGTGCGGAAATGACGATGAAAAATGAACGGCAGCGCAAAAACGGACGCAGCGCGCGGTTCATCGGATATGCCATGAAAATACCGTTGACGGAAATCGGACGGCATCGCGGGAATCACGTGCAGTTTCCGAAGGCGGCGGATCATACGCGTGAAGGATGGCGGCGGATTTCGTCTGAAAAAACTGATTGTCGTAAGCCGTGACAAATCAACCTTATATATTATACCAGAGAATTTGCCCGCCGTCAAGACGGATGAATGCCGGATGTGCTGTTTTTGCGGGAAATCCGAACAAAATCCGCTGAAGATATTAAAACTCAGAAAAATAACCATCCATGCAGATGCGTGATTACAGAAATCCAAGCCTCCCTCTGGGAGGGAGGTGGCGCGGTGAAACCGTGACGGAAGGAGCCTGCGAAACATTAAGCAATATTATAATATCATTACGCATTCTCCCTCAGTCGCAAATGCGACAGCTCCCTCCCGGAGGGAGCCTTGGGTATGTGCGGATTGTTCGTGAAATCTTTCTGGAGTGGTATCGCCTATTCACACCACCGTAATCAGCAGGGCAATGGTACCGATGAGGGCGGATGACGATGCGGCTCCCAGCGCGAAGGCAAGTCCCCGTCCGACCAGCGGCGCGTGAGTACGGTTTGCACGGCAGGGAACACAGGCATCCCGGATGATCCGCTCGGCTTCTGCGGCAAGATCACGGGAAGCGGCGTGCGGCTGAGGTGCTGTGGGTCTGAGCACGAGATACGCCTCCTCAAAATAAGCGGAGCGCGGATTTCTGATGTGGTAAACGCGTTTCTGACATCCCCGAAGCATGGTGAACTCCATTTCTGTTTGATATCGCTATTGTAAACGGATTGCGCGGGCTTTATGCGGCGGAAGAAAGTTTTTTCAGCTCCATCATGCGGGAGAATCCGCGCCGGTCTGCGGGAATTTGCGGCGGGTTGACAATGGCTCGGTCTGGTTTTGACGGATGCTGTCGTATGGGCGGAAATCGAGAAATTTCTGGAAAAATAAATAACAAAAATTGTCAGAAACTATTGACAGGACGGGAATCCTGTGATACAATGTGGTCAACATGAAAGAGAGTTAACATTTTGTTGTCTCTGTCATCAATCAAATTAACTTGAGAGGGAATGAAAAAATGAAATCTTTAGGTATTGTAAGAAGAGTGGATGAACTCGGCAGAATCGTGCTTCCCATCGAAACCAGAAAGCGTCTCGGTCTGGATGCCAAGGATCCGGTGGAAATTTTCGTGGAAAAGGATCGTGTAATCCTCAAAAAGTACGAACCTTGCTGCATTTTCTGCGGTGATGCAGGCGAAGTTGTCAACTACAAGGAAAAGAAAATCTGCAAGAGCTGTCTCGAAGAACTCAAGGCAGCCGAAATCTGAATCCATCCTATGCATGCGTACGGTAAATTATGATTCCCGCGGCGTTTTACATAATATGCTGAAAAGTTAACATTTAGAGTCCGCAAAAATCGACAAATTCACCCGGAGATTCGACACGGATTCACAGAAAAATGACAGAATTTACCGTCCGGGCAGGCATGGAAAAGGAAAGAATAATCACGGACTCCGCGTTTCCGGACTGGAAATCGGGGTTCGTTTTCTGTTTTTGCCCCTTGACGAAATCCCGCCGATGCGGTAGAATAGGATTATGAGATGCGTCCGAAAAATCACGCAATTATAAAATTTCAATACAGGAGGCAGTTATGACAAACAAGGAATGGTTCCGGGAAGCGCAGTTCGGGATGATGATCCACTGGGGACTGTACTCCCTGCCGGCGGGCGAATGGAAGGGTGAACGGATGCCGTACATCGGGGAATGGGCACAGCAGTATTTCCGGATTCCGAATGCGGAGTACGCGCGGCTTGCTCAGGTGTTCAACCCGATCCTCTTCGATGCGGAGGAATGGGTGAAGCTCGCAAAGGACGCGGGGATGAAGTACATGGTCTTCACGTCCAAGCACCACGACGGCTTCGCGATGTACAAGTCCGAGGTGTCGAAGTACAACATCGTCGACGCAACCCCGTTCGGCCGTGACGTCACCGCGGAGCTGGCGGAGGCTTGCTATAAGCACGGGCTGAAATTCGGTCTGTACTACTCACAGGACCTCGACTGGAATCACCCGCACGGCGGCGGATACAAAAACGGCAAAACGTGGTGCGGCAATGCGGCGTACTGGACGAACAACTGGGACTACCCGGACACCGAACACAAGGACTTCGCGATCTGCTTCGAAGAGAAAATCAAGCCGCAGGTCACGGAGATTCTCACGAAATACGGCGATCTCTGCCTGATCTGGTTCGATGTCCCGTTCACGATCTCGCCCGCGCAGACCGATGAGCTGTATAAGCTCGTGAAGAAGCTCCAGCCCGACTGCCTTGTCAACTCCCGCATCGGCAACGGTTACGGCGACTACACCTCCGCGGGCGACAACGAGATTCCGGACGACGACAAGTCCGCGATGCTGTTTGAGACACCCGCGACGCTCAACGACACGTGGGGCTACAAATCGTTCGACAACAACTGGAAATCCGCTGAGCGCGTGATCGAAATCAAAAATCACCTCGCTGTCCGCGGCGCGAATTATCTTCTCAACGTCGGACCCGACTATCTCGGACGGATTCCCGCACCCGCATGCGATATCCTGCGCGAGGTCGGACGGAAACTGTAAACAAAAACAACCCTGTCTTCCGGAAAAACGGGAAACAGGGCTGTTCTGTTCACGGGATTATTCTGCGCTGTCTTCGAGGAGCTTTTCGTATGCTTTCACAATTTTATCCATCTGTTTGATCGTGGATTTCTGCATACCCTTCATCTTGGACTGCGCGTTTTCACATGCGGCTGCATCGGCGAGAACGGTACGGACGGCGTCAATCGGAGAGTTGAGACTCTGACCGTAGATGTAGGCATAATCGAGATACACGCCTTCGACGATCATGTCAAGCATCTGCGAGGTTTCGCTGTCGCGGGAGTACTTCGACTTCATCGCGGTTTCGAAGTATGCCGGTGTTACGTAACGGTAGGATTCCGCGCTCATGGCTTCGATGAATGCGCCGGCCGCGTCGGTCTTCTGTGCCGTGATCGGAACGGTGAACGCACTGCTGCCGTCGTGGATGTAGGAGGTGTAGGATTCCTGCGCTTCGTTCAGCTTGGGCATGGGAATGATACCGAAGTCGTCCTCCATGTCGCGCAGGTAGTCAATGCCGGAGAGCATCCATGCGGTGAACACAGTCGAGCGGCTGAGCATCGTGGTCATGACCGCGTCGTCGTTGTATTCCAGACGGAGGGTGTTGTTGGATTCAAACAGGAGCCTGTGCATTTTTTCGGTGAATTCCACCATGCGCTCACTGGTTCCGTTGAAGACGAAGGAGCCGTCCTCTTCCTTTGCGATATATCCGACCTTGGATGCACCGAAGAACGCGTCGGCGCCGAGGGTTTTGGTATTGCGGAAGAAGTGACCGAAGGTGTCGCCCTCGTTGGGAATGCCGTCGCCGTTTGCATCGGTGTAGAGCGGTTCGCAGAGGGATGCCATCTTGTCGATCGTCCATTCGCCGCTCTTGACGAGGTCGTACAGATTCACGTCGCCGTGGTAGTATTCGTCGAAGAGGTTTTTGTTGAAGAACATCGCGAAGGAGCCTGCAATCATGGACTGGCTCAGTTCACCCATGAGGACGTAGTTGTTTCCGTTGAGGTTTGTGGTTTCAAGGAACGCCTGATTGTACCACGGTGCGGTGAAATCGAGGTACGGAAGCTTATTCAGCGGCAGGAACATGTTGTCCGCGACCATGGGCATGGTGTTGTACATCGCGTTGCCGATGAGGTCGTAGTCGTCGGAACCCGCTGTTACGGAGGCGCGGATGGTGGAGCCCGTTGAGCCGTGGCGGGTGGTGGTTTCCGCGAGGATGAGGTTCATTTTGACGTTCAGACGCTCCTGCACGGCGAGGTTGCGGTTGAACACGGCGTCATTGATGACTTCACCGCTCAGCTCTTCCGCGCAGAATTCCATTTTGGTGTCCCCGTCGCCCGCTCTGGTGAAGACGCGGATTTCGGTTCCGTCGAAATTCATCGTTTCGGGAAGGGAGTCCTTGACCTCGGAGCGTCCGTTGCCTGCGGGTTCTTCCGGGACGGGCTCGGTTTCCACGACGGCTGCGGCGGTATCTGCGGCTGTTTCGGGTGCGGTCTCCTCATTGACGCCGCTGCCGCAGGAGATCAGTCCGGCAGAAAGCAGGCATGCGAGAAGTGCGGCGAGTACTCGGGTGCGTTTTTTCATGATGGTGTCCTCCGTTCTTGAAGTGCATTTTAAAACTGTCGCATATGCGAAAGACCGGTTACGGGAGAGCAGCCGGTCTTTTTGGGTTTGATTTATCTTGCCTTGGTGCGGATTTCTTCGAGAGCCGCTGCGATGAATTCGTCAGTCGGGATCGCACCCTTGTCTTCGCCGGTACGGGTACGGACGGAAACGGTGCCGTTCTGCATGTCGCGCTCACCGACTACGAGCATGTAGGGCGTCTTTGCGAGCTGAGCCTGACGGATCTTGTAGCGCATGGTTTCGCTGGAGTCGTCGCAGTGAACCTTGATGCCGGCGTCGCCGAGCTTCTTTGCAACTTCCCACGCGTAGTCGTTGAAGTCGTTGCCGATCGGGATGACCTCAACCTGAAGCGGAGCGAGCCACATCGGGAATGCGCCCGCGTACTTTTCGATCAGGAGCGCGAGGGTACGTTCGTAGCAGCCCATGGAGGTGCGGTGGATGATGTAGGGCAGCTTCTGGGAGTTGTCGGAGTCGGTGTAGTACATGCCGAACTTTTCAGCAAGCAGCATGTCGATCTGGATGGTGATGAGGGTGTCTTCCTTGCCGAATACGTTCTTGCACTGGATGTCGAGCTTAGGACCGTAGAAGGCAGCCTCGTCGATACCGATCTCATACTGAACGCCGAGGTTGTCAAGGATGGTCTTCATAATGCTCTGAGCCTCATCCCACT